>JANOPR010000420.1:0-1550 GCA_031421955.1 Burkholderiales bacterium | reverse complement strand
ACCGTCTTCGAGGGTCTTGTCGTTGAAGTAGTCCTCGGCGGGCAAGCCCAGGGCGCGCGCCTTGACGCGCATGTTGATGTCCTTGGACACCAGCACGACTTCGCGCTTGGGCAACTGCTCGCGCAGGCTCATGACCACGCCCAGGATCTGGTTGTCGGCCTTGCCCTGGGGCAGGCCGGCCGGCAGCTTGACGTCGAGCAGCGTGGTCTGGAAGAAGAGCAGGCCGCCGGCTTCGCGGCGGCCGGTCTTGGCCAGCGGGATGCCTTCCTTGGGGTCGCGCAGGCCGTCAGCGGCGAGGGCATCGAGGTCGCGACTGACCTGGCGCACGTTGCGCGCCACCTCGCTCATGCCCTTCTTGTGGCCGTCAAGCTCCTCGAGCGTGATCATCGGCAGGAAGATGTCGTGCTCGTCAAAGCGGAACAGGCAGGTGGGGTCGTGCATCAACACGTTGGTATCGAGCACGAACAGCTTGGCCGGGCCGCTGCCGCGCGGCTTGCGTGGCTTGGTCTGCGTCACGGGCGCGCGCAGCGGCGCGCTGGCCGTGGGCATTGACGCGGGCAGCTTGGGTGCCGCCACAGCGGCGCTGCTGTCGTACAGGTCGAGCACACCGGCAACGGGCTCGCTGCTGGCATGCGATCGGGTGGATCTGGCGGCCGCCTTGGGGGCGGCCTGGGCTTCGAAGTCTGTGGCGGCTAGGAGGGCGGCTTTGCGTGCAGGGGGCTTGGGCAGGGGCATTGCGTCGGTTGGGTCAGAAGTGGGTCGATCAGAAACAAAAAAGCCGCACAGTCGGCTGTGCGGCTTTCACGGGTTGCGCGTCGCGTCTCGTCTCACGGGCATGGCCGCATTATGCGGCTGTGGCCTCGCTCACCTGTAAGTTGTAGGTGACACGCAACAGGGGTCATTCCCGAGGCGGTCAGGCCGCCTTTTTCAAGAGCTTGACGGCCTTCAACACCTCGTCGACATGGCCGGCCACCTTGATACCGCGCCACTCGCCGCGCAACACCCCTTCGGCGTCGATGAGGAACGTGCTGCGCTCGATGCCCTTGACCTTCTTGCCGTACATGATCTTGTTCTTGACCACGCCGAACATGTGGCAGAGCTTTTCTTCGGTGTCGGCGATCAGCTCGAAGGGCAACTCGAGGTTCTGCTTGAACTTCTCGTGTGAGGCCATGTTGTCGCGCGACACGCCCAGCACCAGCGCGCCGGCCTTGACGAAATCCTTGTGGCGGTCGCGGAACTGCATCGCCTCCGTGGTGCAGCCCGGGGTGTTGTCCTTGGGGTAGAAGTACAGCACCACGGCCTGACTGTGGAAGGTCTGCGGTGAGATTTTGACGCCGCTGGTGGCGAGCGCTTCAAATTCCGGCAGGGCTTTGTTGAGGGCTGGCGTCATGTGTGGCGTCGTAGTGCAGTGGTTACCTGCGGCGGCAGGCGCAGCCCGCAATTATAAGGGCGCTGGCACGACCCTTGCGATTAGGGGTCGCCGGACAGCAGCAGGGCGGCCACCACTGAGCGTCCCTCGCTGGCCAGCACGTTGTAGGTGCGGCAGGCGG
>JANOPR010000419.1:0-9210 GCA_031421955.1 Burkholderiales bacterium | reverse complement strand
TGCTGGGCTTGTAGGCCAGACAGTCACGCTTGCGCCACTCGTTGACTTGTGCCCACCAGGCATTGAGCAACGCTCGGTCGGGCAGCGTCTGGCCTTGCTTGATCTGCGCGATCAGCTCCTGCAGCACGTCCCTCACGTCACCGACGATCGGGATGTCGACCCGCACCCGCTTGGAAATGCTCGACGGATCGATGTCGACGTGGATGATCTTGCGTTCCACTGACGCGAAGTGCTTCGGATTGCCGATCACGCGATCGTCGAAGCGCGCGCCGACGGCAAGCAGCACATCGCAGTGCTGCATCGTCATGTTCGCCTCGTAGGTGCCGTGCATGCCCAGCATGCCCAGGAACTGCGGATCGCTGGCCGCGATCGCCCCCAGACCCATCAGGGTGCTGGTCGCGGGATAGCCCAACAGATGCACCAGCTCGCGCAATTCGGCAGCGGCTTCGCCGAGGATCACGCCGCCGCCGGTGTAGATATAGGGGCGGTTGGCCGTCAGCAACAATTGCACGGCCTTGCGAATCTGCCCGCCGTGGCCCTTCTTGACCGGGTTATAGGACCGCATCTCGACCCGCTCCGGGTACTCGAACGCTGCGGTCATCAGGGACACGTCCTTGGGCACGTCGACAACGACGGGGCCGGGACGCCCGGTGCGGGCAATGTGGAAGGCCTTCTTCATGGTCAGCGCCAAATCGCGCACGTCCTTGACCAGGAAGTTGTGCTTGACGATCGGGCGCGTGATGCCGACCGTGTCGCACTCCTGGAACGCGTCCAACCCGATCGCCAGCGTCGGCACCTGCCCGGTGATGATCACCATCGGAATCGAGTCCATGTAGGCCGTGGCAATGCCGGTAACGGCATTCGTCACGCCTGGCCCCGACGTGACCAAGGCCACACCGACGTTGCCCGTGGCACGCGCATAGCCGTCGGCCGCATGCACTGCAGCTTGCTCGTGACGCACCAGCACATGTTCGATCGACTCCTGCTTGTACAGGGCGTCGTAGATGTAGAGCACGGCGCCACCCGGATAGCCCCAAAGGTGCTTGACCCCTTCGGCCTGCAGGCAGCGAACCAGGATTTCCGAGCCATTGAGCTCGGTCGAGGGAGAAGAAGGCTGCGCCGATGCGGCGCGCTTGACTTCCGCGGCAGACATGTCCATGGTGAACCTTTGTGAATTTCTCTAACGAAAATCCATCGGTGTTCCTGCTCGCGCCCTCGTGAGGCGGATGTGGAACCTGCGGGGAAAACTTCTGGCGCCCGGTTGGGGCAGCCGATCGAAACCCGAAATCGCGTTGTGCGGAGCAGCATTATGGCATCTGTCCGCACCGCTTCGGTGCCGCAAAACCGGCCCAGGCCGGGATGACATAATTCCCTGCGCTCCCGAGCCGGGGGCCTCGCGCCCCGCGCCCCTGCCGCTTTGGCCACAGACAAAGAACTCTCAGACTTCCTCAAGAGCGTCGAAAAGCGCGCCTTCAAACGCACTGCCTACAAGGTGCGCAACGACGAGGCTGCGCTGGACATCGTGCAGGACTCCATGATTCGGCTGGCCGAGAAGTACGTCGATCGCCCGCCGGCCGAGTTGCCGCTGATTTTCCAGCGCATCCTCTCGAACGCCACGATGGACTGGTTTCGGCGCCAGAAAGTTCGCAATGCCCTGTTTGTCAACCTGTCGGACTTCGAGGGCGCTGACGAAGACGGTGGAGGCGAGTTCGATCTGCTCGAACTCCTGGACACTTCGGGCGGCCAAACAGCGACCGAGAACGCGGCAGACTCGGTCAGTCGGATGCAGATCCTGCAGCTCATCGACGTCCAGGTCAGTGAGTTGCCGACCCGTCAACGGGAAGCATTCCTGCTACGTTACTGGGAAGAATTGGATGTGGCAGAGACGGCGTCGGTCATGGGTTGCTCCGAAGGTAGCGTAAAGACGCACTGTTCGCGGGCCGTTCATGCACTGGCAAAGGCGCTGCGCATCAAGGGAATCACGCTATGACCGACCCACTGCCCTCTGTCCTCGCCCACCGCAGCGCCGAAGCCGCGCAAGCGCGCTTCGCGATGCGGATCGTTGCTGCTCTGTCGGAACGCCTGCGCTACGGCGCCGACACTGACATCGACACCCGCCTGCAATTTGCCCGCGAACAGGCCCTTGCGGTTGCGGGCAAGGCGCGAATTGGCGCCGCCGGCGCCCCGGCCGTGGTCGGCATCGCCGGTGGCGCCGCCCTGATTGGCCGCGGGCCGGACGCCACGCCCTGGTGGTTGCGCCTGGGTTCGCTGCTGCCGTTGGCAGTGCTGCTGGCGGGCCTGGCCCTGATCGACAACCACTACGCATGGTCGCAAATCGAAGCCGCGGTCGAGGTCGACTCGGCGATCCTGGCCGACGCCTTGCCGCCCGAGGCCTATCGCGATCAGGGATTTGTCGAGTTTCTCAAGACGGCAAGGCGTTGATGTCCGGTCGTTTGGCACCCCTGGCGCGCCAATTGCGCGCCGCCCTGTGGCTGGCCTGGATGATGGCCGCAGGTGCCGCCCTGGGTCAGGGCCAGCCCGGCTCGGGGCCGATCGCCTGGAGCAAATTGAGCCCGGCGCAGCGCAGCGTGCTGATGCCGCTGGAGCGGGACTGGACCACGATCTCCCCTGCTCGGCAACAGACGTGGGCCGAGCTGGCGAATCGCTTCCCCGCCATGCCGGCAGACGAACGAAGCCGCGTCCAGCAGCGCATTGCCGAGTGGTCACGGCTGACGCCTCAGGAGCGCGCGTCGGCTCGACTGAATTTCCAGGAAGCCAGGCAAATAGGTCCTGATGAGCGCCGCCAGCAGTGGGATGCCTACCGCGCCTTGCCCGCTGACGAGCGCCGGGCCCTGGCCGAGAGTGCGGCTCGGCAGCGTCCAAATGGACCCAGCCCACGCCGCGGCGACGCCGACACGGGCCCCAAATCCAGCAGCGTGCGCGCACCGGCGGCGGGGACTCCGCAACCTGTGGGCCCGCTGGTGGTCCGGCGCGGTTCCGGTGCCACGACCAATCTGGTGTCCAAGCCGGCCGCGCCGCCCCTTCACCAGCAGGCTGGTCTGCCCAAGGTCGCCGCCACGCCGGGCTTCGTCGACAGCGCCACCCTGTTGCCCAAGCGCGGTGCGCAGGGCGCTGCCGCCCGCGCTCCGGCCGCGGATGGCGACAAGCCCGCGGCGCAATGACGGCTGCGCAAGCGCAGCCTGTTGAGCCACTGGTCACCCCAAGCCTCCTGAGGCGCTTGGCGGCCTTCGTCTATGAAGGCCTGTTGCTGTTCGCGGTCGGCATGTTGGCGACCTACCTGTATTCGGCGTTGACGCAGCAGCGACATGCACTGCAGGGCCTGGCCGGACTGCAGGCGTTCCTGTTCGTGGTGCTGGCGATCTACTTCGTCGGGTTCTGGAGCCGCGGCGGGCAGACCGTGGCCATGCGCGCCTGGCATCTGCGCCTCGTGACCCAGGACGGCCACGCCGTCACGCAGGGCCGCGCCCTGCTGCGCTACCTGGCCAGCTGGATCTGGTTTGCACCAGCGTGGCTTGCGGCCTGGCTGGCCGACACGCGCAGCCCGGTGCACGTTGCCTGGCTGATGGCCGCGGGCGTCATCACCTACGCGATGCTGGCGCTGCTGCACCCGCAGCGGCAGTTCTGGCACGACGCGTTGTGCGGCACGCGCATCACTGTCTGGCGGCCGCCTGTGCCACGGGCACAATCCGGCGCATGACGAACGAATTCAAGGGCCGCACGGGCGTTGACCGCCTCGTTCGCGCGGCCGCCAGCTCGGCCAGCGGCCTGCGGATGGCCTATATCGGCGAGACCGCGTTCCGGCAGGAAGTCTGGGTCGGCGCGGTGCTGGTGCCAGCCGCGTTCCTTCTGGGCCAGGACTGGGTTCAGATCGCGCTGTTGGCCGGCTCGGTGATGCTGGTGTTGGTCACGGAGTTGCTGAACTCCGGCATCGAGGCCGTCGTCGATCGAATTTCCTACGACAGGCATGAGCTGTCAAAGCGTGCCAAGGACTACGGCAGCGCTGCCGTGATGGTGTCAATGCTGCTGTGCAGCGGCATCTGGGCCGCGGCCCTGGCCCAACGAATTCTCGGAGCCTGAGCCATGGGTCTGTCGGTGGCGGTTTATTGCGGCTCCCGGTTCGGCGACATGCCCGCCTATGCGCAGGCTGCGCGCGAACTCGGAGGCCTGATCGCGCAGGGTGGCGGCAGCGTCGTCTACGGCGGCGGGCGGGTCGGACTGATGGGCGTCGTCGCCGATGCGGCGCTGGCCGCTGGGGGTCAGGTCGTCGGGGTCATACCGCAGGCGCTGATGGACCTCGAAGTCGGTCATACCGGTCTGAGCGAATTGCATGTGGTGCAAACCATGCACGAGCGCAAGCAGCTGATGGCCGAACGTGCCGACGCGTTTGTCGCGTTGCCGGGCGGCATCGGCACCCTCGAGGAGATCTACGAGGTCTGGTCGTGGCAGCAACTCGGCTACCACGACAAGCCCGTCGCGCTGCTCAATGTCGCGGGCTACTACGACGCGCTGCTGGACTTCATGCGTGTCAGCTTCGAGCGTGGCTTCGTCTCGACGCGGCAATACCACGCGCTGCTGGTTGATGAAGATCCCGCCCGGCTTCTCGAGCGCCTGGCGCAAGCCGCCTCGCAAGCCACGGCGCGCGACGACTACACCAAGATCTAGGCGGCGGCTTCGTCGCGGGCGGTCAAACGGCCGCTTCGTCTGTTTCACCGGTGCGGATGCGCACCACCTGCTCGACCGGCAACACGAAGATCTTGCCGTCGCCGATCTTGCCGGTCTTCGCGGCCTTGACGATGGCCTCGATGCAGCGCTCGACATCGTCGTCCTTGACGACCACCTCGACCTTGACCTTGGGCAGAAAGTCGACCACGTACTCGGCGCCCCGGTACAGCTCGGTGTGCCCCTTCTGCCGGCCGAACCCCTTGACTTCCGTGACGGTCAAGCCCGACACGCCGACATCCGCGAGCGCCTCCCTCACCTCTTCGAGCTTGAAGGGTTTGACGATGGCGGTGATCTGCTTCATGACGGACTCTCCGGTTCGCAATACTGGCTCAATTTAAGCACGGAACTTCGACGTGATCGGGTAGCGCCAATCGCGCCCAAATGCCCTGTGCGTGATGCGTATGCCCACCGGCGACTGGCGCCGTTTGTACTCATTGAGCCGGATCAGACGCGTCACGCGCTCCACGGTGGCGCGGTCGAAGCCGGCGTCAACGATGTCCTCGACACCGCAATCCTCTTCCATGAACAGCGCCAGGATCGCATCGAGCACCTCATAGGGCGGCAGGCTGTCCTGGTCGGTCTGGTTCGGCCGCAGTTCGGCCGACGGCGCGCGCGTGAGGATGCGTTCTGGAATCACGGGGCCTGCCGTGCCGTCCGCGCGCAGCGTCGGTTGTTGGTTGCGCCACTGGCAAAGGCGGTACACAAGCGTCTTGGACACGTCCTTGATCACGGCAAAGCCTCCAGCCATGTCGCCGTACAGCGTGCAATAACCCGTGGCCATCTCGCTCTTGTTGCCGGTCGTCAGGACAATGCCGCCGGTCTTGTTCGACAGCGCCATCAGCAGCGTGCCGCGAATGCGGGCCTGGATGTTCTCCTCGGTGGTGTCCTCGGCAAGGCCGGAGAACTGGCTCGCCAGGCCAGCCCGAAATGCGTCGAACATTGGCGCGATCGCAATTTCGTCGTAGCGCACACCAAGTCGATCGGCCATCTCGCGGGCGTCGATCCAGGAGATGTCGGCCGTGTAGGGCGAAGGCATCATCACCGCGCGCACCTTGTCGGCCCCCAGCGCGTCGACTGCTACGGCCAACACCAGAGCCGAATCCACACCACCCGACAGACCGATGATCGCGCCGGGGAACGCATTCTTCCCCAGGTAGTCACGCACCCCGGTCACGAGCGCCGCCCACACCTGCGACTCCGGCGTCGGCAAGTCGTGGACGTCGCCGCTCACGACAGGCCCATCGACCTCGACGAGGGCCAACGCCTCTTCAAAGCTGCGCGCACGCACGCACACCTCACCACGCGAGTTGACTGCGAATGACGCCCCATCGAACACCACCTCGTCCTGGCCACCCACCAGATGCGAATACAGCAGTGGCAGCCCCACGGCGCGTGCGCGATCGGACATGCGCGCCTCGCGCTCTCCGGCCTTGTCCAGGTGAAACGGCGAGGCATTGATCACTGCCAGCACTTGCGCACCGGCGGCCTTCGCAGCTTGCGCAGGCTCATCGAACCAGGCGTCCTCGCAGATCAGCACGCCCACCTTGACGTCGCCGACTTCGAACACGAGCGGCGCAAGACCCGCATCGCGGCCCGACGCGAAGTAACGCCGCTCGTCGAAGACCTGGTAGTTGGGCAACTCGCGCTTGCAGTAGGTGGCAACGATGCGCCCCCCTGCCAGCAGTGAGGCTGCGTTGAAGCGCAGCGGCAGCGCGGTCGACTTGGTCCTAACATCGCCGCGATCACCGAACTGATGCGGATGACCAACCACGACATGCATGCCATTGAACGACGACAACTCGCCAGCCATGGCCTCCAGCGTCCTGGCGCAGGCGCGCATGAAGGCCGGTCGCAACAACAGGTCTTCTGGCGGATAGCCGCACAGCGCCAGTTCAGGGGCGATCAGCAATTGCGCCCCCGCCGCGTACGCCCGCCGCGCCGCCTCGACAATGCGCCGCGCATTGCCCTCGAGGTCGCCGACGGTGGCGTTGATCTGAGCCAGCGCAACCTTGATCACGTCGGAGCCTGCTGAGTGAAAACCGATGCGAAGAATTATGTCATTCAGGTCCTGGACGGCGTGGATGGCATCGACGCATCGACGTGGAACGGATTGCTCAATCGCCAGGATGCGCCCACCTTGTTCCTGCGGCATGAGTACCTGGCTGCGCTCCAGCGCTCACACAGTGCCGTGCCCGAGACCGGCTGGACGCCGGCCTGGCTCACGATCACAGAGGCAGACACCCTCGTCGCGGCCTGTGCGCTGTACCTGAAGGCGCACTCCTACGGCGAGTTCGTCTTTGACTGGGCATGGGCCGATGCGTATCAGCGCCATGGCCTGGACTACTACCCCAAGCTGCTCGGCGCCGTGCCCTTCACGCCGGTGCCTGGAACGCGGCTGATCGCGCGCGACGACTATGCACGCGACCTGCTGCTGCAAGCCGTGCTGGCACTCGCGCGTCAGCAAGGCCTGTCCTCGGCGCATCTGCTGTTCCTGTCCGGTGCCGACCGCGCGGCCTGTGAACGCGCAGGCTGGATGCTGCGCGAAGGTGTGCAGTTCCATTGGCAGAACCGCGCGCCCGTACCCTATTCCGACTTCGGCGAGTTCCTGCGCAGCTTGCAGCGCGAAAAGCGCAAGAAGATCGCACAGGAGCGGCGTCGCGTGGCTGACGCCGGCGTCCACTACGACCTGCTCGAGGGCACAGAGATCGACTCAGCAGCCTGGGACTTCTTCTTCCGCTGCTACACGCTCACCTACCGCGCCCACCACTCGACGCCCTACCTCACCCGCGGCTTCTTCGCGGAGGCGGCACGGACCATGCCCGAGAACTGGCTGATGGTCGTGGCGCGTCGGGGCAACGCACCCGTGGCGGCATCGCTGGTCGCGCTGGACCCGATTCGACGTGTCGCCTACGGGCGCTACTGGGGCGCAGTCGAACATGTCGCCTGCCTCCACTTTGACGCCTGCTATTACCAGCCTCTGGCCTGGTGCATTGCCCAGGGATACCAGCGATTCGAAGGTGGCGCGCAAGGCGAGCACAAGATGGCCCGAGGCCTGCTGCCAGTGAAGACCTGCTCCGCACATTGGCTGGCCAACCCGCGGTTTGCGTCGGCAGTCGGTGACTTTCTTCAGCGCGAAAGTGCCGGGGTTGGCGCCTACGTCGACGAACTCACGGATCGCAACCCCTTCAAGGCCGAGTCGGCGTGAGACTCAGGTCGACACCTTGGCCCATGCGGCCATGCCATCGACGATCTCCTTCTTTGCGGCCGCCGGGCCCTCCCAGCCCACCACCTTGACCCACTTGTTGGGCTCCAGATCCTTGTAATGCTCGAAGAAATGCTGGATCGCGTTCAGTCGCATCGGATTGACGTCTTCGGGCTTCTGCCAGTGGTCGTACATCGGCAGGATTCGGCTGGTCGGCACCGCCAATACCTTGGCATCGCCGCCGGCCTCGTCGGTCATCTTCAATATGCCGATCGGCCGGCAAGTCACGACCACGCTCGGGCTCAGGGCGAAAGGCGTGATCACGAGGACGTCGACAGGATCGCCGTCATCGGACAGCGTGCAGGGCACATAGCCATAGTTGCAGGGGTAGTGCATCGCAGTCGTCATGAAGCGGTCGACGAACAGCGCGCCGCTGGCCTTGTCGACCTCGTACTTGATCGGGTCGGCGTTCATCGGGATCTCGATGATGACGTTGAACTCGTCAGGCGCGTTCGCGCCAGGGGTCACGTTGTGCAGGCTCATACGGGGGCTACTGTCTGGCAGGGAAAACCCGAATTCTAAGGGCGCCGCTGTGGCGGCTGCGCCGCGCGGCGGCGGAATCGAGCGCCCGCGGGAAAAACACGGCAAGGCCAGGCCAGCGCATCGCGTAGCATCCTGGGTTGTTTCGGCAGCGGCATGCTGCCGGGGCACGCGAACCGCTCCCCAGCGGTGGAACGAAACAAACGAGGAGCCTCTTTCATGACGACCACCATGGCGCTCTATGTCGCGCTTGTCTGCGGCCTGGCTGCAGTGTTGTACGGCTTCATCCAGCGCAGCTGGATCCTGAAGCAGGATGCCGGCAACGCCCGCATGCAGGAAATCGCGAGCGCCATCCAGCAGGGTGCGGCGGCCTACCTGGCGCGCCAGTACAAGACCATCGCCATCGTCGGCCTGGTGCTGACGATCCTGATCGCCTACTTCCTGGACCCCGTGACGGCCGCCGGATTCGTGCTCGGCGCCGTGTTGTCGGGCGCTTGCGGCTTCATCGGCATGAACGTCTCGGTGCGCGCCAACGTGCGCACCGCGCAGGCGGCCACCAAGGGCATCGGCCCGGCGCTCGACGTTGCCTTCAAGGGCGGCGCCATCACCGGCATGCTGGTCGTCGGCCTGGGCCTGTTGGGCGTGGGCATCTTCTTCTGGTTCACCGCGTTGAACGGCCAGATGACACCCGACAAGAGCCTGGCCTCGGTACTCAAGCCCATGCT
>JANOPR010000418.1:0-9381 GCA_031421955.1 Burkholderiales bacterium | reverse complement strand
ATCCGCGAAGACGCCAGCATCAACCTCGAAGCCGTCGACCGCATGCTCGAAAAGTTCCCCGATGCCGACATCGTGTTCATCGAGTCGGGCGGCGACACCCTGGCCGCCACCTACAGCCCGGAGCTGTCGGACCTGACGATCTACGTCATCGACGTCGCCGGCGGCGAGAAGATTCCGCGCAAGGGCGGCCCCGGCATCACCAAGAGCGACCTGTTGGTGATCAACAAGATCGACCTGGCGCCCTACGTCGGCGCCGACCTGGCGGTGATGGAAGCCGACACGCAGCGCATGCGCCCGCTGCACGCCAGCACGCGGCCCTATGTGATGACCAACCTGCGAACGAACGAGGGCCTGGCCGCTGTCGTGCGCACCATCGAAACGCGCGGACTCCTGACCGCCTGAGGGCCGCGGACAGCCGGGTGCAGGCTGCAGCGCGACTGCGCGGTATTCTCCCGCTCCATGTACGCGTCCTTCTTCGGCCTCAAGCACGAGCCGTTCTCGATCGCGCCGGACCCACGCTACCTCTTCATGAGCGAGCGCCACCGCGAGGCGCTGGCGCACCTGCTGTATGGCGTCAAGGGCGCGGGCGGCGGCTTCGTGCTGCTCACGGGCGAGATCGGCGCGGGCAAGACCACCGTCTGCCGCTGCCTGCTGGAGCAGATCCCCAAGCGTTGCAATGTGGCCTACATCTTCAACCCCAAGTTGACGGCACTGGAGTTGTTGAAAACGGTGTGCGACGAGTTCCACGTGCCCTACCGACACGACGGCGCGGGCCCGCCCACGGTCAAGGATTACCTCGACCCGCTGAACGAATTCCTGCTCAAGACGCACGCCATCGGCCTGAACAATGTCCTGATCATCGACGAGGCGCAGAACCTGGCCACCGGCGTGCTCGAGCAGTTGCGGCTACTGACCAACCTCGAGACCAACCAGCGCAATCTGCTGCAGATCGTGCTCATCGGCCAGCCCGAGTAGCGCACGATGCTGGCACGGCCCGAACTCGAACAACTGGCGCAGCGCGTGATCGCGCGCTACCACCTCGGCGCACTGACCGAGCCCGAAACCGCGCAGTACCTCAGGCACCGCCTGGGCGTCGCCGGCCTGGGCACGGCCAACCCGTTCACGAAGTCGGCCATGCGGCGCATCCACCAGCGCTCGCGCGGCGTGCCGCGCCGCATCAACCTGCTGGCGGACCGGGCCTTGCTCGGCGCCTATGCGGATGGCGTCGCCCGCGTCGACCAGACGATTGTCGACAAGGCCGCCGCCGAGGTCTTCGGCCCTGACGCGCGGGTGCAGGCCTTGCGCCGCATGGCCCCCTGGGCCCTGGGCGCACTGGCCGGCGCGGCCATGGCCGCAGGCACCGCGTTGTGGTTGACGCGCGAGCCGCCAACGATTGCAAGCGCGAGCACCGTCCTGCCGGCTGCGGTGGTGGCACTGCCTGCGGCTTCCGCCGTTGCCGCGACCGCGGCGGTGGATGTCGTTGCTGCCGCACCTGCACCCGCACCCGCACCCTTGCCCGCGTCGGCCTCGGTCGCAGACACCACGACGCCCTTGTTCCTGACCGCAGCCGACCTGGCGCGCAAGGTCACCAAGCCGCTGCGCCGTGAGCGCGATGCCTGGCGCGAACTGGCGCGCATGTGGCCCAGCAACGGGCCCGACGCCGACGCCAGCGACCCGTGCACACCGGCGCCGCCATCGACCTGGCAATGCTTCAAGAGCAGCGCAGCCGGCCTGCCGCTGATCCGCCAGCTCGACCGGCCCGGCCTCGTGACCCTGCTCGACGACAACGGGAAACCGCTGCATGCGCTGCTGGTGGCGATCGACGAGCGCAGCGCCACGCTGCGCATGAACGGGCAGAGCATCGTGGTTGCACTGGTGGCGCTGGCCCACCTTTGGCAAGGCGACTTCGCCACCTACTGGCAGGCACCCGAGGGCTACCAGCGGCCGATCGGCCCTGGCGACGCCGGCCCGCTGGTGGATCAGTTGGCCCTGCAGCTTGCGACCGTACGCGGCGAACCGGCGCCCGCAGGCGCGCAGCGCGTCGACCACGCCATGAAGACACGCGTGCAGGCGTTTCAGCTGGCCCAGGGCCTCAAGCCCGACGGCCTCGTGGGCCCGACGACCTTCATGCAACTCGCGCGCGCCACTGCCGCGCCGGCGGCGGGCCAGGCGCCGCGTCTCACGGGTGGGCATTGATGTCCTACATCCTCGACGCGCTGAAGAAGGCCGACGCCGACCGCGAACGCGAGGCCGCCGGCGTGCCCGACCTGCACGCGCAGGCCGACGCTGCGCGCGGTGCCGCCGCCAGGACGCGCCACGGGCGCGGCCTGCTGTGGCTTGCGCTTGCCGCGATCACAGTCGCCGGATTGGCGTGGCTATGGTTCGACGCGGTGCCCACCGAAGCGCCGCCTTCGCTGCCGATGGCGCAGGCGCCCGCCGCAGCGCCCCCGCCGGCCGCAGTTGCGCTGCCCGTCGTGGTTGCCGTAACGCCGCCGCCCCAGGCCGTGGCGCCGGCAAGCCCGCCTGCCGTCGCACCCGAACCCGCCCCGATCCCGTCCCTGGCCAGCAAGCCGGTGCCGCCGACACGCGACGCAGTCGCTGTGCCGGGCGCGGCCGCGGCCGCAGCGGTCGATTCGCGCGTGCTCGGCCTGGCCGAGCTGCCGGCCGACCTGCGCGCCAAGCTGCCAGCCCTCGTGGTCGGCGGCTCGATGTACTCGCCCAACGCGCGCACCCGGATGGTGATCCTGAATGGCCAGGTCTTTCGCGAGGGCGACAAGCCGGTCGATGGCCTGAGCGTGGAAGCCATCGGGATCAAGTCGACCGTGCTGGCCTTTCGCGGCGTGCGCTTCGAGCTCAAGCATTGAGTCCTGGCGACGGCGCATGCCGGCGCCGGTGGTGCGACGCAAGGCCTGCTGCCGCGGGCCAGCGCGTGCGAGCGCAGCCTCAGGCCAGCGCCGGGCCGTCCCAAGCGGCCTGAACTCCCCTTGGGGGGCGCGAGCGCAGCGAGCTTGGGGCCGTCATCCGCCGCCGAGCAGCTGTCGGTACAGTTCGATGTAGCGTGATGCCGCGGTGTCCCAGCCGAAGCGCTGGGCCATGGCGCGGCGGCGCACGATGCCCCAGTCGCGGGGGCGCGCCCACAGCGCGAAGGCACGGCGCAATGCGCGCGTGAGGTCGGCGGCATCGAAGCGCTCGAACAGGAATCCGGTGGCAAGCCCGTCGGCCATGTCCTCGAGCGTGCAGTCGACCACCGTGTCGGCCAGGCCGCCGGTGCGGTGCGCCAGCGGCAGGCTGCCGTACTTCAGCGCATACAGCTGCGTCAGGCCGCAGGGCTCGTAACGCGAGGGCACCAGCGTCGCGTCGCTGGCGGCAAAGATGCGGTGCGACAGCGCCTCGTCATAGCCCTGGCGCAGGGCCACTTGCTGCGGGTGGGCCTGGGCGGCGCGTTTGAACACCGACTCGAGGTCCGCGTCGCCGCTGCCAAGCACGACCAGCTGGCCGCCCCGCTCGATGATCTCGGGCAGCACTTCGGCCACCAGGTGCAGGCCCTTTTGCTCGGTGAGGCGGCTGACGACCGTGAACAGCGGCGCATTGCGCTGCACGCCCAGTCCGCACTCGAGCTGCAGCGCAGCCTTGCAATGCGCCTTGCCCGTCATGCGTTCGGCGCTGAAGCGGCGTGCCAGCGCCATGTCCTGGGCGGGGTCCCAGACCGACTCGTCGACACCATTGAGAATCCCCGACAGCACGGCGCTGCGTTCGCGCAGCAGCCCGTCGAGTCCGCAGCCGAGCGCCGAGTCCTGGATTTCCTGAGCGTAGCCCGGGCTCACCGTGGTCAGGCGATCGGCGTAGAAGATGCCGGCCTTCATGAAGGCGACCTGGCCGTGGAACTCGACGCCATGCAGGGTGTAGGCCTCTGCCGGCAGCCCCAGTTCGCCAAAGTGCGTTGACGCGAACAGGCCCTGGTAGGCCAGGTTGTGGATCGTGTACACGCTGCCGGCACGGCTCGCGCCCGTGGCTCGCGAGAACGCCAGATAGGCCGGCGCGAGCCCGGCATGCCAGTCGTGGCCGTGCACCAGTTGCGGCAGCCAGCCCGGATCGAGCCCCTCGGCCAGACGCGCCGCTGCCAGTCCGAGCAGCGCAAAGCGCCGGTGGTTGTCGGCATAGGGCGTGCCGCTCGCGTCGCCATAAGGGTCACCCGGCCGCGCGTACAGCGCGTCCTGGTGCAGCACGTAAGCCTGCAGGCCTTGCAGCGACTTCGCCTTGAAGCGCCCGGCCAGCAAGCGCGCCGGTGCACCGCCCCAAGGTGCGGCAATCTGGCCCACCTCGCGCGCATCGGTCAGCGCGGCCGCGATCGCCGGGAACGCCGGCAATAGCACGCGCGCGTCGGCGCCGGCGCGAACCAGTGCGACCGGCAGCGCACCGAGCACATCGGCCAGGCCACCGGTCTTGAGCAACGGAAAGATCTCTGCACCGACATGCAGCACGCGCAGAGCGGCCGTCTTGCGGCGCGACGGGTCGCCCTGGATCACAGGCGAGCCAGCATGTCGCGCGTGATCAACACGACACCCCCATCGGTTCGCTCGAAGCGCGCAGCGTCATAGGCCGCGTCTTCACCCACCACAAACCCTTCGGGCAGCGTGCATCCGCGATCGATCACGACCTTGCGCACGCGGCAGTTGCGCTCGATCGTCACGCCGGGCAGCACCACGGCCTGGTCGATCGTGCAGAAGGAGTCAACGCGCACATTGGAGAAGAAGACCGAATTGGCCACATGCGAGCCGCTGACGATGCAACCGCCTGACACCAGCGTGTTCACGGTCATGCCATGCGAGCCGTTGCGGTCGGGGATGAACTTGGCAGGCGGCAATTGGCGCTGGTGCGTCCAGATCGGCCACTCGGTGTCGTAGATGTCGAGCTCGGGGTTGATCGTCGCCAGGTCGAGGTTGGCCGACCAGAAGGCATCGATGGTCCCAACGTCGCGCCAGTAGGGCGGCGCGCCGTTGGCGTTGGCGATGCAGCTCATGCCGAACGGGTGCGCCAGCGCCCGGCCTTCGGCGACCACGCGCGGGATCACGTCCTTGCCGAAGTCATGCTTGGAATTCGGGTCGGCGACGTCCTGTTCGAGCAGCTTGTACAGGTAGTCGGCGTCGAAGACGTAGATGCCCATGCTGGCCAATGCCACGTTGGCGTTGCCCGGCATCGGCGGCGGGTCGGCGGGCTTCTCAACCCACGACAGAACCTTGCGCTGCTCATCGATCGCCATGACGCCGAATGCACTGGCTTCAAGAAGCGGTACCTCGATGCAGCCGACAGTGCAACCGCTGCCGTGCTGCACATGGTCTTCGAGCATCAGCGAGTAGTCCATCTTGTAGACATGGTCGCCGGCGAGGACGACGATGTACTCGGGCTTGGTCG
This sequence comes from Burkholderiales bacterium, assembly GCA_031421955.1. GTDB lineage: Bacteria > Pseudomonadota > Gammaproteobacteria > Burkholderiales > Burkholderiaceae_C > CADEEN01. Next base: position 3,969 of record JANOPR010000418.1, on the reverse strand, counting down.
ACTCGATGATGTCCAGGTTCTGGTACACGGCGTCGGCCGTGCCGCGGTACCAATGTTCCTCGTCGATGCGCTGTTGCGCCGGCAGCAGATCAACGGTCTCGTTCAACTCGGCGCGCAGGAAGCTCCAGCCCCGCTGGATATGCCGAAGCAGCGAGTGACTCTTGTATTGGGTGACAACGCCAATGCGCCGGATGCCCGAGTTGACGCAGTTGGACAGGGCAAAGTCAATGATGCGGAACTTGCCGCCGAAATAGACCGCTGGCTTGGCGCGCTTGTCGGTCAGCTGCTTGAGTCGCGAGCCACGGCCGCCGGCCAGGACCAGTGCCACCGTACGGCGTACCAGCTGGTGCGGCTGCAGGCCAGTGGCGGGATTGACGGTTTTCATGTGCGGCTCCTCGACTGGCGGTTGGCCTGTGCACATTCTGCGGCAAGCTTGACCGGCCTCGCCAGCGCCACGCCAGTCAGGGTCTTCGTTCGACGCGCGCCATCGCTTGACCCATCCGGATCGCCCGGCCCGGCGCCCACGCCGCATCGAACTGCAGTGGTCCCGGCGGGAACAGCAGCACCACCGTCGAGCCAAGCAGGAAGCGGCCCATCTCCTGGCCCTTCGCGAGGCGCAGGTCGCGGTCGTCGTAGCGCCATTGGCGCAGATTGCCGGGTCGCGGCGGGTTGACGACGCCATGCCAGACGGTGGCCATACTGCCGACGATCGTGGCCCCGACCAGCACCAGTGCCCAGGGCCCGAATTCGCCCTCGAACACGCAGACCACGCGCTCATTGCGCGCGAACAGGCCGGGCACACCGCGCGCCGTGGTCGGGTTGACCGAGAACAGGTCGCCCGGCACATGGATCATGCGCGTGAGCCGGCCCGCGCAGGGCATGTGGATGCGGTGGTAGTCCTTCGGGCTCAGGTACAGCGTGGCGAAATGGCCGCCGTGGAACGGCACAGCCAGAGACGCGTCGCCGCCGAGCAGGGCGGTGGCACTGAATTCATGTCCCTTGGCCTGGAAAATCTGTTCGCCGGCGATGCCGCCGAACTGGCTGATCGCGCCGTCGACGGGGCAGACCAAGCTGCTGTCGGCAAGCGGCCTGGCGCCGGGCTCGAGGGCACGCGTGAAGAAGTCGTTGAAGCTGGCGTAGTTTGCGATCTCCGGCTCGACCGCCTCGGCCATGTCGACGCCGTAGCGGCCAACGAACCAGCGAATGACCATCTGCGTGACCGCGCCGCCTTGCCAGCGCGCAAACTCGCCAGCCAGCGTGGTCAGCGCCTGCTTGGGCGCCAGGTACTGCAGCGCCACGGCCAGGCGATCGGCCAGCAGCGGGGCCGGCTCGTCAGTCGGGCCGCTCACATCACCAGCGCCAAGCGAGCGCCGGGCCTTGCCACGCGCACGCCGCGGATCGGGCTCTGCCCGGCCACTGGCGTGGCCCCCTTGAGGGGGAGCGGCGCAGCCGCTTCGGGGGTGGGCGTCATCGCAGCGGTGAGAGTTCGCGCAGCGCCTTCACCGCACCATGGCCGATCGCGGCACCGAAGCGCTTGGCCAGACGTTCGGCGACGTTGTCGCGCGGCGTGTAGTCAATCACCTCCTCGGCCTTCACGACTTCGCGGGCCACGTAGTCGAGGCTGCCGACTTTGTCGGCCAGACCCTGTCGAACCGCTTCTTCGCCGTTCCAGAACAGGCCGGAGAACGTCTCGGGCGTCTCCTTCAGCCTTGTGCCGCGGCCCTCCTTGACGACCTTGATGAACTGCAGGTGGATCTGGTCGAGCATGGCCTTGGCGTAGGCGGTCTGCTTCTCGTTCTGCGGCGAGAACGGGTCGAGCATGCCCTTGTTGGCGCCTGCCGCAAGCAGGCGGCGCTCGACACCGAGCTTTTCCATCGTGCCGGTAAAACCGAACCCGTCCATCAAGACACCGATCGAGCCGACCAGGCTGGCCTTGTCGACGTAGATCTCGTCGGCCGCCACGGCGATGTAATAAGCGCCCGAGGCACAGATCTCCTCGACCACAGCGTAGACCTTCTTCTTGTGCTTGGCCTTCAAGCGACGGATCTCGTCGTTGATGATGCCGGCCTGCACCGGGCTGCCGCCGGGCGAGTTGATGCGCAGCACGACCGCCTGCGCACCCTTGTCCTCGAAGGCCGACTTCAGTGCCGCCACCAGACCTTCGGCGCTGGCCTCGCTGTCGGCGGCGATCTCGCCGCGCACTTCGACCAGGGCCGTGTGCGGGCCGATCGCCGACTTCACATGGTTGCGGGCGACGAACAAGCCCCAGAGCACGGCCAGCACCACACCGAGCCAGGCCAGGCGAAAGAAGACGCGCCAACGCTGTTCGTTGCGGCGGTCGCGCAGCAGGCTGCGCGCGACCTGCTCGAGCGCGACTTCGTATGAGGGACGCACCGCAGCCTGTGCTGCCGACGCAGTCGGCGGCGGTGGCGGCGGTGTGGCTTGGAGTGGGGTTTCGTCGGTGGGATTCATGGTGCAGTGCTCGGCAGGTCCGGAGGCGCGCCGCCGCCGTCGTCGTCGTCGTCAAAAACCAGCGGCGCAATGTCCCGGGAAGGATACCAATACACCTGGCCGTCGCGTTCGCTGACCTGGATCGACATCAAGCGCCCGCGATCGCAGGGCCCGCCGCGGCAATGACCGTTCGAAGGTTCGTAGGTCGCGCCATGGATCGAACACACGATGTAGCGTTTGTCGGCGTCGAGAAACTCACCCGGCTGCCAGTCCATCTCGGTCGGCACATGGGCACACCGGTTGATGTAGGCAACCACGCGGCCGTCGAAACGCAGGGCAAACCCGCGCGCGGGCTGGCGCCACAGCAGCACATCGAAGCCCACCGCCCGGCCGCGCTCGGCAAGTTCGTGCGCGCTGCAGAGCCATTGTTCGTCGCCGCGGGTGGCGATCTCAGGCATGCTGGAGCAACCACTCGTGCAGTTCGCGCGTCGAGTGCGCGACCGTCAATGGGCCGAACTCGGTAAAGGCCCCATGTTCATGGGCGCCATAGCTCACGGCGACGCGCGGCGTGCCGGCATTGAGCGCCAACTGCAGGTCGTGCGTGGTGTCGCCGATCATCAACGTGCGCTCCGGCTCGGCGCCGAATTCACGCATCAACTCATTGAGCATCCGCGGGTCGGGCTTGGATGCCGTCTCGTCCGCGGTGCGCGTGCCGTCGAAGACGCCCTTGAGCTGGGCATGCGCCAGGGCATCGTCCAGGCCTCGGCGGCCCTTGCCCGTGGCCACCGCCAGCCAATGGTGACGCGCCTTGAGCGCCTGCAGCATCGCCAGCGTGCCGGGGAACATCAGCAACTCATGCTGGTTCGCGAGGTAATGGTGGCGAAAGCGAAGGCCCAGCTCGGCGTAGCGCTCGGCTGGCAGGTCGGGTACGGCGTGGCGCAGCGCCTCGTGCAGGCCCAGGCCGATGACGTAGGCCGCGGCCGTATCGCTGGGCACCGTCACGCCCAGGTCGCGGCAGGCGCTCTGGATGCAACGCACGATCAGCGCGGTCGAGTCGAACAGGGTGCCGTCCCAGTCGAAGACGATGAGGTCGAAGCGGCGCGGAGTGTTCATGTCAGTCGCTCCCACGCGCTGCGCGCGAGCCGCAACGCAGCCAGCGCCCGCATCGTGATCGAAGGTCCGCGCTCGGCCCGTTGCTGTCATTGAACTCCCGCTTTGCTTGCATTGGCGCGGCAACGGGGCACCCGGGCAGGGCCCGGCGCTTAGGTGAGGCAGTCTTCGCTGCGCTACGACTGCCCTGCGCTGCTCGGGCCCGCGGCCCCGTTGCGTAACTCCCGCCGTTCGCTGCGCTCACTGTGGTCGAAAACACGCAACGAGTCAGAGCACGAAGCGCGCTGCGCGCGCGGGCCCCGAACCCTGGCCTTGCAGGCCGCGCCGGGCCAGGAGGCCCGGCCGCTCGCCAGGCACAAACAGTCCACTGGACTGTTTGTGTCCGGGCTCGCCTGCTCGGCGCCTCAC
>JANOPR010000417.1:0-1594 GCA_031421955.1 Burkholderiales bacterium | reverse complement strand
CACCCAGCCCAGCGGCGGCAAGTTCGACGGCAACTATGGCGTGCTGGCCGGGCTCGAGGTGCTGCACACGCTCAACGACGCCGCCGTGCGCACCCGCGCCGCGCTCGAGGTCTGCGTCTGGACCAACGAAGAAGGCTCGCGTTTCGTGCCGGTGATGATGGGCTCGGGCGTCTACGCCGGCGCCTTCAGCCTGGAGCATGCACTCAAAGCCACCGATGCCGATGGCATCAGCGTGCGCCAGGCGCTCAGCGCCACGGGCCAGGCCGGCGAGGCGGCCGCCGCGGTGGCCCAAGGGGCGCCGGTGTTTGGCGCCTACTTCGAGGCCCACATCGAACAGGGGCCGGTGCTGGAGGACGCCGCCGTCACCATCGGCGCCGTCACCGGCGCACTGGGGCAGCGTTGGTATGACATCAGCGTGGGCGGCATGGAAGCGCACGCCGGCCCGACGCCGATGGCGCTGCGCCGCGATGCCCTGCTGCCCGCGGCCGACTTGGTGCAACGTGTCAACCAGATCGCGTTGTCCGAACAACCGCATGGCCGCGGCACGGTGGGCAGCCTGACCATCTTTCCTGGCTCGCGCAACACCATCCCCGGGCGCGTGCGCTTCTCGGTCGACTTCCGTCACGCCGACGACGATGGCCTGGCGCGCATGGACGCCGCGCTGCGCCGGGCCACGGCCGAACTGTGCCGCCCGGGCATCGAGATCGGTGTCGAGCAGGTCGTGTACTTCCCGCCGCAGCCCTTCGATGCCGCGCTGGTCGACAGCGTGCGCGAAGGCGCGCGCCAAGCCGGCCTGTCGGTGATGGACGTCGTCAGCGGCGCCGGGCACGATGCGGTCTACGTCGCGCGCACGGCGCCGGCGGCGATGATCTTCGTGCCCTGCAAGGACGGCATCTCGCACAACGAGATCGAAGACGCCCAGCCCGAGCACCTGCGCGCCGGCGCGCAGGTGCTGCTGCACGCCATGCTTTCGCGCGCCGGCGTGGCGTGAGGCGCCTGCCCCGGCCCTACCCGGCGACGATGCGCTCGGCCAGGTGCACCAGGCCGCGATCGCTGCCCGGCGGCCCCAGCAGGCTCAGGCCCAGCGGCGCATCCAGCCGGCTGGCCAGCGGCAGGCTGAGCTGAGGGAAGCCGGTGAGGCCGGCGACGCACAGCATCTGCGTGGCGCGGTTGCGGTAGCTCTCGAGCCCGGCCTCGTCGTCGGCGATGCGTGGCGCCACGTCGGGCATGGTCGGCATCAGCAGCACGCCATCACGTCCCAGCGTCTGGGCGAGTGCGCTGCGCAGGCGCTGGCGGTAGACCACGCCAGCGGCCACGGCCGCGTCGCTGATGCCCCGCACCCAGGCGAAACGCTGCGCCACGACGGAACCCAGCGGGGGTTGGTAGCGCTCGATCAAGGGGCCGTCGACCTGCCAGGCTTCACGGCCCTGCAGGTGGCGGAAGTGCCAGAACATCGCTTCCACGTCATCCAGAACCACGCGGGTCGGGGCGGCGCGGCCCAGCACGCCTTCGACGCGCGCACACGCCGCGCCCAGGGCGGCAGTCACTTCGGGCGTCAGCAGCGCCCACAGATCCGTGGGCCGCAGCAGGCGCA
>JANOPR010000416.1:0-3307 GCA_031421955.1 Burkholderiales bacterium | reverse complement strand
GCAAGGCTTCGATGCGGATCCCGCGCGACGCGGTCCAGGCGCGCACCGACACCGGCGTGCCGAAGTTGACGCAGGCATAGCCCAGCCGGTGCCAGCGGCTGCGCAGCAGCAGCCACAGCTGCCCGCCGATGAACGCCAGCGTGCGCGCGGCGCTGCGCAGTCGGCCGGGTCTGGGGGCCGCCGCGTCGGCGCTCAGCAACTGGGTGCGGTCTTCGAGCACTCGGTCGTAGTTCAGGCCCAGCGGCACGAACACGAGGTCACGTTCGCCCTGGGTGTGAAAGCCGCGCAGCATGTAGTCGAGCACACCGAACCGCGGCTCGCGCATCAGGCCGTCACGCGTCAGGCCGCCTTCGGGGTACACCGCCTGCGTCACGCCGGCCTCGGTGGCCATGGCGATGTAGCGCTCGAGCACGCGCCGGTACAGGTCGTCCTTGGAATTGCGGCGGACGAAGTAGGCGCCCATCGCACGAATCAGTTGCTGCAGCCCCCACACGCGGGCCCATTCACCCACCGCGTAGCTCAGCGCGGCGCGCTCGGCCGCCAGGTACGAGGCAATGATGTAGTCCATGTTGCTGCGGTGGTTCATCACGAAGACCACCGTGGACTGCTCCGGTATCGCGTTCAGGCCGGCGTCGTCGGTGTAGCCGATGCGCACGCGGTAGAGGAAGCGCGAGACGTTCTTGCCGATCCAGTAGCCGATGCGGAAGTAGGCGTAGGCATTGAAGGCCGGCACGATCTCGCGCGCGTAGCGCTGCACCTGGGCCAGCGCCACCTCGCGCGGCATGCCGCGTGCATCGGCGAAGGCCCAGGCGGCCTGCTGCACCTTGTCGTCGAACACCAGGCGGTCGATCAGGGCCCCGCGCTTGACCTGCTGAAAAGGCCGGATGCTGATCTTCAGGCGCCGGCCGACCTCGTCGAGCACGCGGTTGGCGCGGTTGCGCAGCAGCCAGCGCATGCTGGGCATCAGCAATCGGTCGAGCAGGGCCCAGGCTGCGAGCAGGCCAACGACCAGGGCCAACCACAGCGGCAGGGTGATGCTTGTCGACATGCGCCTCCTCGCCTCGTCGAGGCCCGCGCATGCTAGCGCGCCTTGGCGCGCGGCCGCTCAGTACTTCAGCTTGAGTTTGTCGAGCTGTTCCTTCGTGATCGCCGGCACCTCACCGCGCTTGGCCCAGCGGTTCAGGTTCCACGTGCCTTCGTCGCCGACCCAGGCCTTGAGCACCTTGAGGTTGGTGGCGCGCTCGGGGTCGGTTTCGCCCAGGTACTTGTACATGTTGCCGGGCTTCTTGTCGGCGGTGTGGGTGCCATCGTCCAGGCGGCGCATGAAGGCCCCGGTGTCGGGCCAGCCGATCAGTTGCAACAGGTCGGCGTAGGTATCGGTGCGCGGGCCAGACTTGTCTTTCTTGTACTTCTCCTGATCCAGCAGGAATTCGGCCAGCGTCGGCGCGCCGTCGCCGTGGCACTCCGCGCACAGGGCCTTCATCAGCGGCCGGATTTCGTTGCGGTAGGTGACATCGGCGGCTTGCGCCGGCAGTGCCATCACGGCACAGGCAAAGGACACTGCGAGAGTTTTCTTCACGGAGGGGTTCCTTTCAGACTAGACCACGGAGGGGTTGAATCGACTCTACTGCTGCGACTGGCTGCAGACCCCGCCACGGATTGATATGCCTCAATTGCGGCAGCGATGGACCGCCGCGGTTCGGCGTTCTCGCCGCGCGGGGGCCGAGGCCTCGGTGCGAGCGGCGTCAGGCGGCGACGGCAGAGCCGCCGGCCACCGCGAGAATCGCGCGCGCGCGATCGCCGGTGCCACGGCCGACACGACCGACGATGGCGGCAGACGGCCCCGCGGCGAGCATCCGCGCAAAGGCTTCGCGCACATCGTCGGCCCTCACCGCCCGCAGCCGCGCCAGTGCTTCGTCGGCGCTGCGCAGACGGCCGTGGACGAAGACTTCGAGGGCAGCGTCTTCGAGCCGGCGCAGCGGCTTCTCGGCGTCGTGCAGGCGGCGCACCACGATCTGGTTGCGCGCGCGCTCGAGGTCGACCGGGTCGATGGCCTCGGCCTGCGCCAACAGCAGGCCCACCACCTCGCGCAGGAACTCGTCGAACTGTTCGGGTGCGGTCGAGGCCTCGATCACCATCTGGCCGCACATGTCGAACACGTCGGCCATGCACGAGGCGTGGTAGGCGAGGCCGCGCTGCTCGCGCACGCGGTTCAAGAGCGGCGAACTCATGCCTTCGCCGAACAGCGTGGCGGCCACGACGCTGGCGGCATCGTCTTCGCGCAGCGACGGGATCGGGAAGCCGAGCACGACGTGGGTCTGGCTGCTGGCGGCAATCGCGCGGGCGCGCACCGCGCCGGCATAGACCGGCGGCGCAACCCGGTTGGGCTGACCCGGCTGCATGGCGCCGAACACGGATTCGACGCCACGCACGATCGCATCCGGATCGATCGCCCCGGCCACGCCGACGATCAGGTTGGCACCGGTGTACTGCCGCTCGATGAAGCGCACCAACTGGTCGCGCCCGAAGCGCTCGATGTTGCGGCGGCTGCCGATGACGGGCTGGGCCACCGCGTGCAGGCCGTAGCAGGCGCGGTCGAACAGCTTGTAGCCGGTGGACAGCGGGTCGTCGTCGTCCTCGGCAAATTCCTGCAGCAGGACCTGGCGTTCACGCTCGAGTTCGGCCTCGGGAAAGGTGGGCTGCAGCACGATGTCGCCGAGCATGCGCACGAAGTCGCCGGCGTGCTGCGCCAGGCCGCGCATCTGGTAGGCGGTGTGGTCCTTGTCGGTGTGGGCGTTGACCTCGGCGCCCAGGCGCTCGGCATCCAGGTTGATGCGTTGTACATCGCGCTCGACAGTTCCCTTGAAGGCCATGTGTTCTATCACGTGGCTGATGCCGTTGAGCGCCGCCGACTCGTGCGCACTGCCGCTGCGCACGAACACGCTGACCGCGGCGGTGTGCAGGTGCGGCATCGGCAAGGCGATCACGCGCACGCCGTTGTTCAAGGTGGCGAGAACGGGCAGGGGTGTTGTCATGGGAGCTGGCATGCAGCCGCAGAGAATTAGGACGCGGCGCAGTGTGCCTGAATTGCTGCGGGTGGCGTGTCCCGCTGGCCCGACGCTTCTATCATGCGGGCCATGACGACAGAACAAGTCAGTGCCAGCGCCTTCATCACGCGCTGGCAGGGAGTCACGGCGTCCGAATTGTCCACCTCGCAGAGTTTCGTGATCGAACTGTGCGAGTTGCTCGGCGTGCCCCGGCCGCACGCCACGGCGGAACAGGAGTACATGTTCGAGCGGCCCGTGAC
>JANOPR010000415.1:0-3008 GCA_031421955.1 Burkholderiales bacterium | reverse complement strand
TCTCGGCCACGATCGGCGACAGCACCGGCGGGCCGGGCGGCACTTCAACCACCTTGACGTTGGCGCCGAAGCGCCGGCCGATCTGCTGCAATGCCGGGCGCACGCGCGTGGCGATGGCATGGCTTTGCGCATCTCGCTGGTCCTTGTCGACCAGATTGACCTGCAAGTCGCCCACTTCGCCGCCGCTGCGCAGGTAGTACTGACGCACCAGGCCGTTGAAGTTGATCGGCGCGGCCGTGCCGGCGTAGGCCTGGTAGTCGGTGACCTCGGGCACGGTCGCCAGATGCGCACCGAGTTCACGCAGTACGGCGGCGGTCTGCTCGACCGGTGTGCCCGCCGGCATGTCGACCACCACCTGGAATTCGGACTTGTTGTCGAACGGCAGCATCTTCAGCAGCACCAGACCGGTGGCTGGCAGCGCCAGCGAGACACCGATCAACACCGCGATGCCCAGCCCCAGCCAACCGCGATTGCGGCTGCCGCGCTGCTCGTCCAGGAGCGGGCGGAACACGCGCTCGAACCACGGCGCGATCTTGCCTGCCATGCCGTGCGCCGGCGCGGCTTGCGCTGCGTCGGCTGCTGGCGCGGGCAGCGACTTCATCCACAGCCGCGCCATCCAGGGCGTGACGACAAAGGCAATCGCCAGCGACAGCAGCATGCCCATGCTGGCGTTGATGGGGATCGGGCTCATGTACGGGCCCATGAGGCCGGAGACGAAGGCCATCGGCAGCAGCGCGGCGATGACGGTCAAGGTGGCCAGGATCGTCGGCCCGCCGACGTCGTCGACGGCGCCGGGACTGATCTGTGCCAATGACCGGCCTGGGTGCAGTTGTTGATGGCGATGGATGTTCTCGACGACCACGATGGCGTCGTCGACGAGGATGCCGATTGAGAAAATCAGCGCGAACAACGACACCCGGTTCAGCGTGAAACCCCAGGCCCACGAGGCGAACAGCGTCACCGTCAAGGTCAGCACCACGGCCGCACCGACGATCGCCGCCTCGCGCCGGCCCAGCGCGATGAAGACCAGGGCCACGACCGACGCGGTGGCGAAGAGCAGCTTCTGGATCAGCTTCTTCGCCTTGTCGTCGGCGGTGGCGCCATAGTTGCGCGTCTCGGCCACCTGCACCGCAGCCGGAATCACCGTGTTGCGCAGTGACTCGACGCGGCGCATCACCGCGTTGCCCACATCGATCGCGTTCTCTCCCGGTTTCTTGGTGACTGCAATCGTCACCGCCGGGTACTCGGTCGCAGCGGCTCCGTCTCGGGCGGCCACACCGTGCCAGACATAACGAGAAGGCGGCGGCGGGCCGTCGCGCACCGCCGCCACGTCGCGCAGGAACACCGGCTTGCCACTGCGGACCGTCACCACCAGGTCACCAACCTCGCTGGCCTGGCGCAGGAACGGACCGGATTCGATCGCGACCGCGCGGTTGCCCGTGATCAGGTCACCGACCGGCAGGCCGAGGCTGGCAGACTGCAGCGCCGCGCGCAGGTCCGTGACCGTCACGCCCACGCCGGCCATCTTCGACGGATCGATCTCGACCATCACGGCGCGGCCTGGGCCGCCGATCGTGGTCACCTCGCGCGTGCCGGCGACGCGCTTGAGGTCAGCCTCGATGCTGTGCGCCACGCGTTCCAGATCGAAGGCGCCGGTGGCGCTGTCTTGGCTGAACAGCGTCAACGTCACGATCGGCACGTCGTCGATGCCCTTGGGCTTGATGATCGGGGCGAGCACGCCCAATCCCTGCGGTAGCCAGTCGGCATTGGAATTGACCGTGTCGTACAGGCGCACCAGGGCTTCGGTGCGCGGCACGCCGACCTTGAACTGCACCGTGATGACGGCCAGACCTGGGCGCGACACCGACATCACATGCTCGATGCCCGAGATCTGCGCCAGCACCTGCTCGGCCGGCCCGGCCACCATCTGTTCGACGTCGCGTACGCTCGCGCCAGGGAACGGGATCAGCACATTGGCCATCGTGACATTGATCTGCGGCTCCTCCTCGCGTGGTGTCACGCCCACCGCGAAGGCGCCCAGAAGCAGTGCCAGCAGGGCCAGCAGCGGCGTGATCTGCGCGTGCTGAAAGAACGCCGCAATGCGGCCAGACAGGCCCATGGGCGTGGTGTTGTCGCGCAAGGTCATGCTGTGTTTCAACGCACGCGGGCGGCGGCTTGCGGATCGGTCGCCACGCGCTCACCCGGCATCAATCCCGACAGGACTTCGACCCGATCACCTTCGGTGCGACCGAGGCGCACCTGGCGCAACAGCGGCTTGCCGGCCGGATCGAGCACGTAGAGGCCGACCATTTCGACGCGGCGCACGATGGCTTGCATGGGCACTGTCAGCGCGCTGCTTGCACTTGTGGCGGCCATGGGCAGCCACAGCCGCGCGAACATGCCGGGTGTCACACCGATCAGGCCGGCGGGCAGGTCGGCCCGCAACTGCACCGTGTGCGTCGATGCATCCACCGTGGGCAGCAGCTGCATGCGTGTCGGCGTCAGCCACTGACTGGCCGGCGGCAGGCCGGGCAGTTCGGCGCGCGGCAGCTGCCCTGCGGTCATCCGCGAGGCGACGGTCTGCGGTATGGCTGCAGAGACGCGCAGTGCAGCGGGGTCGTACACGGTGACCAGGGGCCGGCCCGGCATGGCCATGTCACCCAGGGCCACGAGCACCTCGGCGACGACGCCGTCATAGGGTGCCCGCACCAGATGCAGGCCGCTCTGTGTGCGCGCAGCGCCCGCCTGTGCGAGCTGAACGTTGACCTGCGCCTGGGTCGCCTTGAACTCTGACTCGGCGCGGTCCAGCGCCGCCTGGCTGATGAACTGGTTCTGGAACAGTTGCTGCTGTCGTCCGAATTCCTTGCGGGCCACATCCAGTGCCGCTTGCGCGGCTTGCACCTGGGCTTGGCTGGCGGCAGCGTTCTGGTCGGCGGCACGGGTGTCGATGCGCAGCAGTTGCTGGCCTGCCTTTACGCGCTCGCCGACCCTGGCTTCTAGCTGCACGA
>JANOPR010000414.1:0-12804 GCA_031421955.1 Burkholderiales bacterium | reverse complement strand
GCAGCGACGTGCCGCCGCTGATTTGCCGCTGTGCCTGTGCGTCAAGTTCGACTGGCTGGCGAGCGGGCTGCGCGGGCGACTCGGACCGCGTCTTGCCGGTGATGCGTTGAACCCAAAGGCCGACGGTTTTCTGAACCTTGTTCATATGCGCTCCTGATTGGCTTGCGTCGTGGAATCGACACTGGATTCCAGCAGCCTTCGGGCGCGCACGTAACTGTCAACCTTTACAGGGTCCCTATTGCAAAAGCCCCAGGCGCAGGGCTTTCACCACGGCAACATGTTTCGAATTGCAGTTCAGCTTCTGCATTGCGTTCTGCAGGTGGAACACCGCCGTGCGGTCGCCGATGCCCAGGATCGCGCTGATTGCGCTCGTCGTCTTGCCGTCCATGGTCCAGCGCAGGACTTCCAGCTCGCGCGGCGTCAGGGCCGGCAACTCGGGGCGCGCGGCCTCGGACACCAGGACGCGCAGGGCCGTGTCTTGCGCGTGAACAGCGAACAGCTGCAGGTCAGCGACGATCCGCGTCAACTCACCGCCGTCGGAGGGCAATGCCTTGTCTCGCTCAACACCCACGAGGAAGTGCCGCCCCTCGGGCAGGTGCAACGCCATCGCAATGCCATTCTTGTACCCAAATTGGGCCTGACGCTCCCACAACTCCGCGGAATTCGCGTCCACGTAGGTCTGCTGGCCCCAAATGATGGGTACCGAATTTCGCTTGCAGTGTTGTGCGATTGGATCGCGTTTGCTGATACTCAGGTCGTCAAACGTTTGCACGTATGCCGCTGGTGCATTGTGTATGGCAATGAACTCTGGCTCGCCCCCCAGCCGATCGACCGCAACGCTCGTGGCGACCCGGTCGAAGCCCAAGCGCTGCGCGAACCGAATCACCACCGACCTGAACTGATCCTGGTCTTTGGCTTCAAGCACCGATTGGAAGTCACCTTGCAGCATTTGTTGGCAGTTTGCCCTGGGTTACCCGGCAACCTTTACAGCTATCGGCCGCCTTGATACTTGTCCACACTCTTTGCAGTCGGAGCCCCCCGGTTCCGTCTTCCAACGGCAAGGAGCACACATGAATACATCCTGGACTGTCCGCGCTTGGCCAGCACTATTGTGGCAGGCCGATAAGCCCTCGCAACTGCAATTCGATCACGTTGACACGCAGATCTTTCCGTCCGACCACGACGATGCGCCGGTCTGCGGCCAGACCATCTGGGCCGGCCCGCTGGCCGACGGCCAGGTCGGTGTGGCGTGGGATTGGGTCCAGGTGTCACAGGGCGTGGTCGCCATGGCCGACCCGATGTGCGTCGTCAGCAACCTGCGCCTGATCGGCGCGCAGGGTGAGGTGCTGACAGCCTGGGAGGCCGCGCGCCATCTGAACCAGATCGTCTATGGCCTGCCTTGGCAAGGCGAGGTGCAACGCGTACTGCATCACCTCAACGACTGAGCGCAAGCACGGCCACCGCGGCCGCAGGCCGCGGCTCGCCTCACTTCAACGCGACCGTGCGCAGCTGGCGGGAAACGAACGCCAGGCCCGCCACGACGACCAGCACGCATGCCAGCAGTGGCACGGCCATATCGAGCGCGCCGATGGCTTCGCCCTTGAGCACACGGTTCATCAGCGCCACCTGGCCGAGCGCCGGCACGGCCAGGTGCCACGGCGCCTCGCCGCTCTGGTTGAACACGGTCACCAAGGGCAGCAACGACACGCCCAGGATGACCACGGTGTTGTTGGCCTGCGCTTCCTTGAAGGTCTTGCAGCGAATCGCAATGGCCATCATCAACGCAGCCAGCGCGGCTGCCAACGGGGTCAGCAGCGCCAGCATCAGGCCCGCCTCGCGCAGGCCGAACTGGAACATCGCGGCCAAGGTCTCGCTGCGCAACAAGTACTGCGCGGGCAGGAAGGAGAAGCAGCTTAGCAAGGCGATCAGCATGCCTACCGACGAGACGGCGCCCCACTTGCCGAGCACCAGGGACAGCCTGGACGCCGGGTTCATCAGCAGCGGCTCGAGCGAACCGCGTTCGCGTTCGCCCGCCGTGGTGTCGAGCGCCGCGTTCAAGGCCCCGTACAGCACCGCCATCAACACGAAGAAGGGCAACATGCCGGTCAGGCGTGCGGCGCGCGACTGCGGATTGGCCAGGTCCCGGTCCTGCACGTCCAGCACCTCCAGCGTCGCCGGAGCTACGCCGCGCAGCGCCAACCGCAGCGCCGCCTGCTCGTTGGAGAAGCCGCGCAGCAGCCGCGTGAGCCGGCCGACACTGCCACTGGCGCGCTGGTTTGCGCTGCTCGAGACAATCTCGATCAGCGGCGACTCGCCGCGGGCCAGCTCGACTTCGAAGTCTTTGCCGACCACCAGCACCGCCTCGCCCAGCGCCTGACTGGCCAGCCGCTGCTCGTAGTCGGCTGGCGCCGCATCGACGCGATAGGTCTGGCGCAACAGGAAGTTGCGCAGCGTGGGCGCCTGGTCGATGCCCGAGACGACCACGGTGCGCTCCTCGGCACGCTTTTCGATGCCTGCGACCAACGCCGACAGCGCGATCAGCACCAAGGGCCCGATGGCCACCGACGACAGCAGCACCATGAACAGCGTGCGCCGGTCGCGCAGGGCATCAAGCAGCTCCTTGCGAAAGACGATCCAGGCGTTCATGACCATGTTTGCTCCCTGGCGCTGCGCGCGGTCCCTCCGAGAGGGACGCCACCTTCCTTGGGGCGGCCCTGCGGAAGGCTCGCTCCTTGGTCCGCGCTGAACGCCAGCTTGACGAAGGTCTCTTCGAAATCCCGCTCGCCACAGGAGGCGTTGAGCGCGGCGACGGTGCCTTCGGCCACGGTGCGGCCGTGCGAGACGACAATGACGTGGTCGCACAGGCGCTCCACCTCCTGCATGATGTGGGTCGAGAACACGATGCACTTGCCCTCGACGTCGCGCAGTCGCCGCAGCGAGTCGCGCAACGCGCGCGTGGCCAGCACATCCAGGCCATTGGTCGGCTCGTCCAGGACGATGTTCGGCGGGTTGTGCACCAGCGCCCGGGCCAGCGCGGTCTTCATGCGCTCGCCTTGGCTGAAACCCTCCGTGCGACGCTCCAGCAGCGGTTTCATGTCCAGCATGTGGGCCAGTTCATCTGCGCGCTGCGAAGCCGCGCCGGCGCTCATGCCGTGCAGGCGGCCGTAGTACACGATGTTCTCCCGCGCCGTGAGGCGTGCGTACAACCCCCGCGCATCGCTGAGCACGCCCATGCGCGCGAGCGCGGCCCGTGGCTGGCTGCGAACATCGATACCGTCCACACGCAGCTCGCCCGCATCGGGGACCAGCAGCGCGGCCAGCAGGCGCAGCGTCGTCGTCTTGCCCGCCCCGTTGGGGCCGAGCAGCCCGGTGATGCGGCCATCGGCGGCCTGGAAGCTCACGCCGTCGACGGCCTGCACCGTGCGAGCCTTCTTCCCGCGGCCCTGCGTGAAACGCTTGGCCAATCGCTGGACTTCGATCATCGCGTGGCTCCCGGCAGGGTGAACATGGGCGGCCTCGGGATGCCGGTCACGCAGCTCGCATCGACCGCGAGCGCTTCCTCGTCGGTCGCCGCATCGACAAATCGGAACAAGACGTCGCGCATGCAACCGATGGCCATCACACCGTGGCCCGCGTGTGGCACCACCGTATGGCGCGCCTTGGCGCCCAGCGCTGTCGTCGTTCGTGCGCCGTGCCGCGGCGGTGTCACGGGGTCGATGCCGCCCGACAGCACCAGGGTGGCCGCTGGCGCCGGCGGCAGCGTATAAAAGGCCGCCGGCACGTCCGCGCGCGGCCACTGCGCGCAGACCTCCCGGTAAAGGGCAAGGAAGCTGTCGCCGAAATCGATGCCGGGCCGGTCGACGGTGTGCGCGATGCGCGGCAGGTCCTCTGCGCAGACCACCGAGAAGTGCATGCCTGCGGCCATGCGCATGCCGCGGCGCCCGGCAAGCGCCTGGGCCAGCGCAGCCAGGCCGTCGAATCGCCCCTGGGTGGCTTCGCCGATGACCGCGGGCAGGGCGGAACTCAGTGCCGGTATGTACAGCGGCCCGCGGACCATGCCCAGCACGATGTCGCGCGTCAGCGTCAGCCGCTCGCCGCGGTGGGTCAGCGGGTGGCGCAGATCGACTGTGCGCGGCAATGAGGCCAACAAGGCCTGCCAGCGCTCGCGCAGCCGCGGCTCGCGCGCCGCGCAGCCCGCGTCTGAGGCGCAGGCGTCGAACAGCGCGTCAAGCGCGGCCTGGTTGTCGGTCGAGAAGGCCGCCGGCAGCACCATGTCGGGCGGCGCCACGCCGTCGATCACGGTCCGGCGCACGCGGTCGGGGAACAGGCGCTGGTACTCGAGCGCCGCGCGGGTGCCGTACGAGGCCCCGATGGCGTTGATGCGCGGCGCGCCCAGGGCCGCACGCACCGCGTCGACGTCCTGCATCGCCAGCGTCGTGGTGAAGAAGCGCAGGTCGCCATAGGGAAGCGCCTTCAATTTGATCAGGCAGGCCGCCAGGCGCTCGCGCTGGCGCTCGACGCTGAACAGATCGGCCAGCGGCAATGCGGGGTCGTCGGCATCGCAAAGCAATGGCGCGCTGCGGCCGGTACCACGCTGATCGATCAGGACGATGTCGCGGCGGTTGGCGAACCTGGACAGCATGGCCGACACGGCAGGCGCGATCTCGATCGCACTCTGCCCCGGTCCGCCGGCGAAGAAGAACACCGGGTCCGGCTGCTTGTTGCGCGCCAGCGCAGGCAGCACCGCATAGTGGATCGCGATCTGCATGGCCTGCGGCCGCGCCGGGTCGAGCGGGCGCTGCACGCTGCCGCACAGGGCCTGGTGCTCGATGCCGCGCAGGCGACAGGGTGCGGGTCCGGTGTCTGCGGCTCGTGCCGGGCTTGCCGCACCGGCGGTCGCGCAGGCGATCGTGAGCAAACAAAGGGTGCGGCGAATCAGGGAGTGTCTTTGCATGGCAAGGATTGTTGACGCGCCGCCGGCAGTCCGGCGGGCGCGATGAATCGCCGGTCCGCCCGCAGCAAGCGTCATCGGCCGCGGGCCGGCGGCGGGTCAGTCCAGCATGCGCTTGAGCTCGCCGCTGGCGATCAGCTTGGCCAAGTCGCTCGAGCCGCCGACCAGCGTGCCGCGCACGAAGACCATCGGCAGGGTTGGCCAGCCGGTCCACATCTTCAATGCATTGCGGCGCCGCCAGCCGCTGAAGTAGCTGCCGTAATCAAGGTCGTGGTGGGCGATGCCGGCGGCGTCGAGCGCCCGTCGCGCACGACGCGGAAAGGGGTTCTGGCCCATACCGACCACGACCACCGGGTGCGCCGCCACGGCATGTTGCACCTCCCGCACGACGTCGGCGTGGTGCGCGGCCACGCGCGCGCGGATCGCCGGGTGGAGGTGGTCTTCCTCAAGAACGGCGCGCGACATGGCGGCTGCGCCCATGCTCATGACTTCCTTGGCAGCACGCCCGCGCAGGTGGCTCGCTGGCCGTCGGCCGCGTCGACCTTGGCGCACACGCGGTCCAGCTGATCGTGCAGGCGCTTGACCGTCGCTGCGTGCTTGCCATCGGCGTTCCAGCTGGTGAGCTTCTTGCCAACGCGCTGCAAGGAGCGGGCACTGCGCTCATGGAAGGCCCCCTTGTCGAGTGCGGCCTCGGTGAACAACTGCGCGGCCACCTTCTCGATGCGCGCGGCATCGGCCGGCGCCAGATCCACCAATGCGTTGAAATAGCTCGAGCCCCATTGCAGCCTCGTGGCCGGGCCTTCACTCTTGTCGAAGGCCTGTTGGTACCAGCGCAGCGCTTCCTCATGCTTGCCCAGCTTCCTGGCGTTGCCGCCCAACTGGCTCATGAGGTAATACGGCGAGTGGCTCTTGGCCAGGTTGGCCTTCAGCAGCGCATCGCTTTCGGTCCACAGGCCAGCCTGCCCCAGCAGGTACGCCGCTTCGGTGATCACGGCCTGGCGCTCGTAGCCGTCGGTGATCTCGCGATCCTGCCGCAGGGCCGCCTCGCGCACCTCTTGCACCAACGCCGCGGACAGCTTGGGTTGGGTCGAGTCCTTGGCTTGACCGAGGCGGGCCAATGCCACGCGTGCGGTCAGCGCGCTGAGGCGATCACCGCGAGACAATGTCCCGTCGGCTTGAAAGCGCACCAGGACGCTGTCGTATTGCGCCACCAGCGGCGCCCGCTCGGCCCCGTCCTCACTGGTCAGCACCTTGACGATGTCGTCGGCACCGCCGATCAGCACATCCATATGGGTGCGCGACAGCGCTGGGTCGGCAAGTACGCGCTGGACCCGCTGTCTCAGTGCCGTGTCGGGCTTGACCCCCTTGCCGTCATCGCTTGCCGCGAGGGCCTTGAGCCACAGCCTGGTGCTGGTTTCGGTGTCTGCCTGCGCCTGCGCCTGGCTCTTCACCGCCAGCTCGGTAAGTACGTCGGGACGGTCGCCCTTGGCGACCAGACCACTGTCATCGGTCTCCCAGGAGTGGAACGACAGCATGCGCCACTCATTGGCCGTAATGGCCTTGCCGGCCCGGGCATCGCCCAACACGGCGGCCAGCGGGCGCCCACCGGCCAGTCCCGCCTGCAACAGCGCCATCACCTGTGGCGCGTCGGCGCTGCCGGGCAGGCGCGTGATCTCGGCGCCCCCCGGGGTGAACAGCACCAGCGTCGGGTAGCCACTGACCTTGAAGCGCGCGCCGAGTTTTTGCGCCGCCGGCCGGTCGCCGTCGATATGCACGGCAATGAAGGACTTGCTGTGCGCGGCGGACGCCTGGCGGTTCGACAGCGTCGCCAGGAGCGGATTGCCGGGCGGGCAAGAGGTGGCGGGACAGTACAGAAGCACCGGCTTGGCCTCGGCCTTGGCCTTGGCGAACGCCCGCTCGATGTCGGCGTCGGCGGCAGCCGACAGCCAGGCGACGTTGGTCGATGGCGGACCGGCCGCCGCCAAGCTGCCTGGCGGACAGGTGGCGGCCAGCGCCAGCACGGCTGTGCGCGTCAGGCTATTGAGCATGCGCATCGGTGTCTCTCCACGAAAGCCGCCACGCGTGGCGCGTCGGGCTGTCAAGGCGTCGATTGTGCCCCGGGCGAGATCGCTTGCCCAAGCGGAGGCTGGCATGGCGGTCAACGAAACCATCGAATGGGGCGTACAAGGGCGCCGAATGCAGCCACTGCGACCAAGCCCTAAAGTGCCGCCATGACCCCCCACCCCACCTCCGTATCTCAACCCCGGTCCGTAGAGCGCCTGGTCGTCGGCCAGCCCACCAGCGACGGCGCGGGCGTCAAGTTGACGCGCGTACTGACGCTGGACCTGCAGCGCCGGCTCGACCCGTTCCTGATGCTAGACGCCTTCGGCAGCGACTCGGCTGACGACTACATCGGCGGCTTCCCAGACCACCCGCATCGCGGCTTCGAGACGGTGACGTACATGCTGGAGGGTCGCATGCGGCACCGCGACTCAGCCAGCAACGAGGGTCTGCTGCAAAGCGGGGCAGTGCAGTGGATGACGGCCGGGCGCGGCGTGATCCACAGCGAAATGCCTGAGCAGGCCCAGGGGCTGATGGAGGGCTTCCAGCTCTGGCTGAACCTGCCGGCCCGGGACAAGATGTGCCCGCCCTGGTACCGCGACATCGCCAGCGACGAGATCCCCGAGTGGCGCGGCCACGGGGCCACCGTGCGCGTGATAGCCGGCGCCTACCGCGGCCTCGCAGGCGCGGTCGTGCGCGATGCGACTGCAGCGCTGTACCTGGACGTCCATCTCGACGCGGCAGCCTCCTTCGAGCACCTGCTCGCTCCCGCGCACAACGCTTTTGTATACGTCTATCGCGGCGCCGCCGACTTTGACGGCCGGGTCGTACCGAGCGGGCACATGGCCATCCTTGCCACCAGCGGCGACGGCGTACGCTGGGCCGCCACCGCCGGCGGCAGCAGGGCGCTGTTGATCGCCGGGCGGCCGCTGAACGAGCCGATTGCGCAGCACGGACCGTTCGTGATGAACACGCAGGCCGAATTGCGGCAGGCTGTCGAAGACTTCCGCGCGGGGCGCCTGGTCGCCTGAGGCGCTCGGCACGGTGCAGTGCGCTAAGTCCCGACCTTCACACCCTTCCAAAACGCCACTCGCCCCTTGATCGCGGCCACGGCTTCCTCGGGTTCGGGGTAGTACCAGACCGCGTCGGGGTTGAGTTCGCCATCGACGAACAGGCTGTAGTAATGAGCCTGGCCCTTCGGGCTGCTGCTGCGATGGTTGCTGAAACTGACGTACTCGCGCCTCAGGCTGGCCTCGGGAAAGTAATGATCGCCATCAACCACCACGGTGTCGTCGCTCTCGGCGATGACCGCGCCATTCCAGACTGCCTTGACCATGCGGACCTCTGCTCGTTGCCTGACCAGCCGCGATCATGCCCTGGGCCAGTGATAGGCCGGTTGGGTGTCGGAAAAGACGGTGCTCGGCGCGCCGCGGTGCTCGATGACCTCCAGGCCCCTGGCAAGGTCGAAGCTCGAGTCGTAGCAACTGCTGGCTTCGCGAACCCAGGCGTCGTCGGGCCGCGCCGGCGCCGTGTCTGGTAGCAAGCGGGTCAGTCCATTGTAGATCAGGTTGAGCATGGTGGTTGCCTTTCGAATCAGCATGTCGGCAATCTTCGACGCTGGGTAGGCGGCCCTCAATCACCCCAAAGGGGGAATTCCGCATGCGCCGCCCCCTAGACTGGCACTTGTCGATCGCCCGACCCACCGCCTGAAGGACCGCCCTTGCCGACGCCCTACCCGCAGATGCTCGCCCCGCTAGACCTCGGCTTCACGACATTGGCCAATCGCGTGCTGATGGGCTCGATGCACACGGGCCTGGAAGACGGCCGCAGGCACTTCGCGGCGATGGCCGCCTTCTATGCCGAGCGGGCCCGCGGCGGCGTGGGCTTGATCGTGACCGGTGGCTTCGCGCCCAACATCGAAGGCTGGGCCAAACCCTTTGCCGGCACGCTGGCCACCCAGGCCGCCGCGCGACGGCACCGTCAGGTCACGGACGCCGTGCACGTCGAGGGCGGCAAGATCGCGCTGCAGATCCTGCATACCGGGCGCTACGGCTACTCGCCGCTGTGCGTGGCACCCTCACGCATTAAGAGCCCGATCTCGCCGTTCACGCCGCGCGAGTTGTCCGAGCACGGCATCGAGCGCCAGATCCGCGCCTTCGTGCGCTGCGCCGTCCTGGCACGCGAAGCCGGCTACGACGGCGTCGAGGTGATGGGCAGCGAGGGCTACTTCATCAACCAATTCCTGGTCACGCACACCAACCATCGAACCGACCGTTGGGGTGGCGACTACGAAAACCGGATGCGCCTGGCGGTCGAGATCGTGCGCCGCGTGCGCGAGGCGGTGGGCCCCGACTTCATCCTGATCTACCGCATCAGCCTGATCGACCTGATCCCGGACGGCAGCAGTTGGCCCGAGGTGGTGCAGCTGGCCAAGGCCGTCACGGCCGCGGGCGCCACGATCCTCAACACCGGCATCGGCTGGCACGAGGCACGCATCCCGACCATCGCCACGTCGGTGCCGCGAGCGGCGTTTGCCTGGGTGACGAAGAAGCTGCGCGACGAGTTGCGCGCGCAGGGCATCACGGTGCCGCTGATAACCAGCAACCGCATCAACACGCCCGAAGTCGTCGAGCAGGTGCTGGCCGACGGCAGCGCCGATCTGGTCAGCCTGGCGCGGCCCTTCCTGGCCGACCCCGACTTCGTGGCCAAGGCCGCAGCGGGCCGCGCCGACGAGATCAACACCTGCATTGCCTGCAACCAGGCCTGCCTGGATCACACCTTCAAGAACCAGCTCGCGACCTGCCTGGTCAACCCGCGCGCGGGGCATGAAACCACCCTGGTGATCCGCGTCGCCGCGCTGGCAAAGCGCATCGCCGTGGTTGGCGCCGGGCCGGCGGGGCTGGCGGCCGCGACCACGCTGGCCGAACGTGGCCACGCCGTGACGCTCTATGAGTCCGCAGGCGAGATCGGCGGCCAGTTCAACCTGGCCAAGCGGATTCCGGGCAAGGAGGAGTTCCATGAAACGCTGCGCTACTTTGCGCGCCGCATCGAACGCACTGGCGTAGGGCTGCAACTGAACACGCGGATCGGCACCGAGCGACTGATCGCCGAAGGTTTCGACGAAGTCTGGCTGGCCACCGGGGTGCGCCCGCGCGACCCACGCATTCCTGGGCAGGACACGCCCGGCGTGATCAGCTACAGCGACGCGATCCTGCAGCGCCAGCCGGTCGGTTCGCGCGTGCTCATCGTCGGCGCCGGCGGCATTGGTTTTGATGTCGCGGAGTTCCTGGTCCATGACAGCGCGCACCCGTCCCCTGCGCTCGACCTGGCGTCCTGGCAACGCGAGTGGGGCGTGGCCGACCCCGGCAGTGCGCGCGGCGGCGTCAGGCGCGCCGAGCCTGCGGCTGCGGCACGCGAGGTGACGCTGTTGCAGCGCAAGGCCGGCAAGCTTGGCGCCGGGCTGGGCAAGACCACGGGCTGGATTCACCGCAGCGCCCTGAAGATGAAGAACGTCGAGATGATGGCCGGCGTCAATTACGAGCGCATCGGTCCGCATGAGGGTGCGCTGGGGCTGTTCATCAGTTTCGGCCCACAACGGCACGACGGCACCGTGATCGCCTGCGACAACATCGTCCTTTGCGCCGGGCAGGAGCCGCTGCGCGAATTGCAGGCCCCCCTGGAAGCGGCCGGCGTCGCGGTGCGGCTGATTGGCGGCGCCCTTGAGGCGGGCGAACTCGATGCCAAACGCGCCATCGACCAGGGCACGCGCCGGGCTGCCTCGCTCTAGTACCTGCCCCCAAGCCGCCTGCGGCGTCGGCCCCCCAAGGGGGCGTCGCCCGCTTGGGGCGGCCCGGCGCGGGCTAGTCAGCGCTCGCCGAGCGCCGTCGGCACCGTCACGTCCTCTGGCCAGTCGGACTCGTTGACCTGCAGCCCATGGTGCAACTCGTAGCTTGACTCATGGAAGCCCCCCGCGCCCGCCTCAGCCTCTGGGCCGCGGTCGCTGCCGGCCGCACTGGCAGGTGCGGCCGCGTCGGACGCGGCCTTGGGCGCGGTGGCGGGCGCCGCCGGCAGCCGCGGATTGAGTCCGTGCGGTCGTGTCGAGGGCATCCGCGCACAGTGCACCCGAGGTCGTCGTATCCACATGCCGTGACTATCGGTCAGCCGCCCCGCCCCGAGGGTCACAAGAGCGAAGGGCGGCCCTGCAAATTAGGGGGTGCCTTGCCCGGCAAAGAGCGGTGTGCCCTCAATCGCATGGCGAATGTCACACCAGCGCTGACGTTGCGTGAACTGGCCGTGTCTTGCCTGTCTTATCGGCTCGATAGATCGCGGCAACTGCCGATAGTCTCTGCATCACTTAGAAACACCTTGCGACAACCATGCCCGCCTACCCCTACGCCAATCTCGACGCGAATCGCAACCCGGCCGAGCCCTTCGAGTGGGAGGAACTGCCGTCCCTGGCCAACGTGGTGCTGCGCCGCCATGTGCCCAGCGGCTCGTACACGCTGGCGGCCGAGCTCGTGGCCGAAGCGCGTACGCGTCTGCGCAGCGAGCCGACCTTTGGCCCGGTGTGGGTCGAAACCAAACCGGCCGACCTCGACCCCTTGGTGCCTTCGGAGCCCCTGCGCGAGACTGTGGTCGGCGGCCTGGACAGCCGGGAAATCGTCGAGCCCGACGTGTTCCGCCACTTCTTCGGTGCCAACGCGCGCTGAAGGCTCAAACGTCGATATTGGCCGCCCTGAGGGCATTGCTCTCGATGAATTCTCGACGCGGTTCCACCTCGTCGCCCATCAGCGTCGTGAACACGCGGTCCGCTTCGATCGCATCGTCGATCTGCACCCTGAGCAGCCGGCGCACCGACGGGTCCATCGTCGTTTCCCACAACTGCCCGGGGTTCATCTCGCCCAGGCCCTTGTAGCGCTGGCGGCCCACGGCGCCCTCCGCCTGACCCATCAGCCAGGCCATTGCGGCGCGGAAGTCGGCGACCTTCAGTTCCTTCTGTCGCTCGCCCTCGCCTCTGCGCACGATCGCGTCGGCGCCGAGCAAGCCCTTGAACGTCAAGCCGGCGCGCGACAGGGCTTCATAGTCGGCCCCGTGGACGAAATCCGGCGTGATCACGCTGGCCTTGACGTTGCCATGGTGGCGGCGGCTTATCCGCAGCACGTGGCGGTCGCCGCGAGCGTCGTACTCAGCCGCGACTTCGGCGTCATGTAGGGCGTCTTGCATTGCCGCTGCGCTGGTCAGCGCGTCGGCCAGCGTGTCAAGGTTGAGGGGCAGGCCGTCTGCCATCGCCCTCAGCGCCTCGACATCCATCCAGTTGGCCAGGCGCGCGATCACGTTGTTGGCCAACACGTACTGCCGCGCAAGCTCCTCGAGCGCCGGGCCTGAGATCTCGGGTTTGGACTCGCCGGGCAGCACCGAAGCGCCATCCAGCGCCACGCGCAGCAAATAGGCGTCGAGTTCGTGCCCGTCCTTCAGGTACTGCTCGGCCTTGCCATGCTTGACTTTGTACAGCGGCGGCTGTGCGATGTAGATATGGCCGCGCTCGACCAGCTCGAGCATCTGTCGGTAGAAGAAGGTCAACAGCAGCGTGCGGATGTGAGCGCCGTCGACGTCGGCGTCGGTCATGATGATGATGCGTTGGTAGCGCAATTTGTCGGGGTTGAAGTCGTCACCCCCCATACCCTTGCCGATGCCCGTGCCCAACGCCGTGATCAAGGTCAGGATCTCGTTGCTGGTCAGCAGTTTTTCGTAGCGTGCGCGCTCGACGTTGAGGATCTTGCCGCGCAGCGGCA
>JANOPR010000413.1:0-2489 GCA_031421955.1 Burkholderiales bacterium | reverse complement strand
CGGTCGAGGGGATCGGCCTGCTGGCCATGGCCGCGGCGGTTTGCGCCGCGCCAGCGCCGGGCCACAGCAGTGCTGGGGCCAGCAGCGCAAGCCGCTGCAGAAGGTCGCGGCGGGATTCAGTCATTGACGCTGCGCTGAGGTGACATCGGTGCACCGATTCTCGCGTTTGTGGCCCGCCTCAATCCAGCTCGATGACGCGGTCGCCGCCGCCCGGCCGGCAGCCGTCGGCAATGAGCTGCCAGCCGCGGCGGATCACGACCTGGCGTTGGTTGTGGCATAGCTCGATGCGCTCGGCCGCGGGGAGCTGGTCGCGCACGAAGGCCTCGATCGTTGCGGGCATGCTGGTGCGGAATTGCAGCGCAAGCAGGTCCTCCTGCGGGTGGTCGTCCAGCTGGAGCCACGGCACGAAGCCCGCCGCGAACATCAGCAGGTGCGAGCCAACCTCAAAGGGCCGCGGCGCGTAGCCCTGCTCGCTCAGCCAGGCTTGGGCGCGTGCGCGCGTGTCGCCTGTGCCATCCAGCGCGCCCCAGGCGGTGGCCATCAATTCCATGACCCACTGGTTGCAGTTCTGGTAGCACAGGCTGTAGGCATGGGCGTTGGCGCTGTAATTGGCACCCAGCAGGCGCAGCGCGCGCTGTTTGTCGAGCGCGGCGCGCTCCAGGGTGTCGGCCTGCGCGCGCGGCAGCAGCACGATCGAGACATAGCCGAGCGCGGCATCGTCGGTGCCAAAGACGAAGCCGGCCAGACCCTGGTCGAACAGTCGGGGGCGATGCTCGTCGCAGGCGTAGTAGAGCTGGCGCACCGACCAGGGTGCGTTCTCGCTGGCCTTCAGGCTGACACCGGCATGCGAGTAGCGCACGCCAAAGCGCTGCAGGTTCAGGCCCGAGCGCGAGATCAATGCCAGCGTGTGGCTTGAGTCGTCGAGTTCGCGCCGGACGATGGCTGCGAACTGCAGCAGGCGGTCCTGCTGCTGCGCCGTCATCGGTGCGCTGCGGTCGCAGACACGCAGCGAGGCGGATGCCGCATGGCCGGCCGCCGCGCAGGCCCAAAGGGCCACGGCCAGCCACGCCGCGCGCATGTTCAGAGCTTGACGGCGCGCGGGTCGAGCTCTCGATGCCAGTCGTCGGCGAGGACGAGGAAGAAGGCCTCGCGCGCGTTGGCCGCATCGGTGCGCGCGAACTCGACACCATAGGGGCGATGCCGTGCATGGACCAGGTCGCCGGCCCGCAGCGGCTGCTGTGCCAGGGCCTGCTGCGGCAGCGTCAGCCACAGCCGGCCGTCTGCACCGGGTTGCATCGTCGCCTGCATCTGCAAGCGCAACATGCCCGGACGCTCAGCGATCGCGGCGACATCGATGACGCGGTAGTCGCCCTGGGCCACCGGCTTGTTCTGCGCCGAGCTGTTGCTCGAGCCGGTGAGTGAATCGGACACGCTGCCGAGCGAGGCCGAACCGGCGCTCGAGGCGGACGAGGTCAGGCTCTCGGCCAGGCAGGGCGTTGCCAGGGCAGTCCACAGCAGCGCGAGGCAGGCGAGGCGGTTGGGCGTTGGGTGCATGGGTTCCTCCGTGGGGTGCGCAAGACCGTACGCTCGAGGATATCGTGCGGCGGCCTTCGGTCATGTGTCGGGGTGTGAACCGCCCTGCACCGCGGGGACGACGTCGTCCGCGAGGCTGCGGCCACGGCAACGAGGGTGACCACGACCGTGCCAGGCTCACAGGCCGGGGGGCGAGCGTTGGACAGTATGCTGTGCGGCAGATGACTCGATCGACGAACTCCCACCCCCACGCGACGAGCCTGCGGGCCCATGCGTTCGCCGGCCTGGCCGACGGACCGCGCCTGATCGTGCTGGGCGCCGTGCATGGCAACGAGACCTGCGGGACCAAGGCCATCGAGCGCGTGCTCGGCGAACTCGACAACGGCGCCTTGCACATCGAACGTGGCCAGCTCACGCTGGTGCCAGTGACAAACCCCCTGGCGTACTACATCGGCGAGCGGCGCGGCGAGCGCAATCTGAACCGGCGTCTGCGGCCGACTGACACCCCTCGCGAATACGAGGACCGGATCGCCAACGTGCTGTGCCCGTGGCTCGCGGCGCACGATGTCCTGCTCGACCTGCACTCCTTTGCCGGCCCGGGGCGCCCGTTCGTGATGCGCGGCCCGCCCGACAACGAGGGTCCGCTGGAGCCCTTTGCGCATGCCGCCGCAGAAGGCCGCTTCGCCGAGTATCTCGGGCCCACGAGGATCGTCGAAGGCTGGATGGCGGCCTATGCGCTGGGCGCGGCGCGGCGCCAGGCGCTCGGCCGCAACGAGGCAGTCGACCCTGGCGAGGGCATCGGTACCACCGAATACATGCGCAGCCGCGGTGGCTGGGGCGTCACGCTCGAATGCGGGCAGCACGAGGACCCGGCGGCGCCGGAGGTCGGCTACCGCGCGATCCGCCAGGCGATCGCGCTGCTCGGCCGGTCGCCGTGGCCGCTGCAGCCGCCGCCT
>JANOPR010000412.1:0-1593 GCA_031421955.1 Burkholderiales bacterium | reverse complement strand
CACCGTGACGCGGTTGAGTTCACGCGCCTGCTCGGGCGTCATGCCCCACTGTGAAGCTGCACCCGCCGCCGGTGTCCTGGCTTCGGCCGCCTGCAGCTTCTTCTCCAGTTCGGCGACGCGGTCGCGCAGCGCGCGCAGTTCGTTGAGAACTTTGGCGTTGGATTGCGCGAAGGCCGGGAAGGCGCAGGTCAGCGCCAGGGCCAGCACGGTGGGACGCAGGGCATTTATCTTCTTCATCTTGGTTTCTCCTGTGGTGCAGTTTGACGGTCGTGGGCTTCGATCAGGCGCGGTTGGCGGCCTGCATTTCAAGGTGGCGTCGGCGCTCGGTGCGGGCGATCCAGTAGCTGGCGGCGACCACGCCGATAGCCACCAGCACGACGATGATCGTGGCCACGGCGTTGACACTGGGGTTCAGGCCCAGGCGCGCGCGCGAGAAGATCACCAGCGGCATCGTGGTTGCGCCCGGCCCGGACAGGAAGGCCGAGAGCACGACGTCGTCGAGCGACAGCGTGAAGGTCAGCAGCCAGGCCGAGAGCATCGACTGCGTGATCATGGGCAGCGTCACGAGGTAGAAGACCTGGTGCGGCCGGGCGCCGAGGTCCATCGCCGCTTCTTCGAGCTGCGGGTTCAGATCGTTCAGGCGGGCCTGGATCACGACCGTGGCGTAGGCCATGCCCAGCAGCATGTGGCCGAGCCAGATGGTGGCCAGGCCGCGCTCGGGGAAGCCGATGGCGCGCTGCACGCTGACCAGCATCAACAGCAGCGACAGGCCGACCACCACCTCGGGCATCACCAGGGGCGCGTTGACCATGCCCGAGAACAAGGTGCGGCCGGCGAAGCGCTTGTACTTGACGAGGGTGAACGCGGCCAGTGTGCCCAGGACCACCGAGCCGCAGGCGGTGAGGAAGGCGATCTTCAGGCTCAGCCACAGGCCGGCGATCATTTCGTTGTCGCTCGGCAAGGCGGCGTACCACTTCAACGTGAAGCCGCGCCAGACGTTCGGGATCGCCGAATCGTTGAACGAGTACAACACCAGGGCGGCGATCGGCAGGTACAGAAACACGAAGCCGGCGCCGAGCCAGCCGCGGCCGAACCATTTGTTGAGCGCGGCGGCATTCATGGCCGTGCCTCCTGGGACTCGGCCTGGTACTTGTTGAAGACGGCCAGCGGCACGATGATCAGCAGCACCATCACGACGGCCACGCTGGCGGCCATCGGCCAGTCGTTGTTGGAGAAGAACTCGTCCCACATGACGCGCCCGATCATCAGCGTGCGCGGCCCGCCGAGCAGCTCGGGGATCACATACTCGCCGATGCACGGGATGAAGACCAGCATCGAGCCCGCGATGATGCCGGCCTTGGACAGCGGCACCGTGACCCGCCAGAACGCCACCCAGGCAGTCGCGCCGAGGTCCGATGCCGCTTCCAGGAGGCGCAAGTCCATCTTGGCCAGGTTGGCGTACAGCGGCAGGATCATGAAGGGCAGGTAGGTGTAGGTCATGCCCAGCACCAGCGAGAACGGCGTGTGCATCAGCCGGCCGGGGGCCTCGATCAGCCCAAGCGTGAACAGCACGCGGTCCAGGCCCAGGCCGAC
>JANOPR010000411.1:0-8251 GCA_031421955.1 Burkholderiales bacterium | reverse complement strand
CCAGATGCTCGAGCTCAACAACGCGGTCGACGTGATCTCCCACGCGGCCCTGCGCCTGCACGACGGCGTTGCCGTTACGCTGACCAACCTGAGCGCGGTGCGCCGGGAGCGTGCGCTGCAGCAGGAAATCCAGGCGCGGGTTCTGATCAGCGCGTCGCGCGTCGCCTGAGCCTCGGCGCTCGCGGCAGCGCCGCAGCCTTCGATGCGGACTCCCGCGCAGTTGTCGGCCGCGGCCTGCGTCGTGCGCTATGTGCGGAACCGAACATATCGAGTTGGCTCCAAGACTTATAGTTTTACCTGCGCATGTTCGCGGGTGCGCGCGGCCCCGGTTCATGCCAATTCGAAGTCGATGAGAGGCAATATGCTGGCGAGTTCGCCCGACCCCAAGCAGAACGTTATCTTGGCTGCCCTGCCTGCGGCGGAGTGGCAACGCTGGCACGCCCACCTTGAACCCGTCGACCTCTACCTGGGGCAGGTGGTGTATGAGCCGGGCGACACCATGGCGCATGTGTATTTCCCGACCACGGCGATCGTGTCCTTGCTGTACGTGTTGGACGACGGTGCCTCGGCCGAAATTGCCGTCGTCGGCAACGAAGGCGTTGTCGGCATCTCCCTGTTCATGGGCGGCGAGTCCACCCCCAGTCGCGCCGTCGTGCAAAGTGCCGGCCACGGTTATCGTCTGAACTCCGAGTTGCTCAAGACCGAGTTCAACCGGGCTGGCGCGGCGACCCGCCTGCTGCTGCGCTACACCCAGGCCCTGATCACGCAGATGGCCCAGACGGCCGTGTGCAACCGCCACCACACGCTTGACCAGCAGCTCTGCCGCTGGATGCTGCTGAGCCTGGACCGCCTGCGCGGCAGCGAGCTGGTGATGACGCAGCAGTTGATCGCCAACATGCTCGGCGTGCGCCGCGAGGGCGTTACGGAAAGCGCACTCAAGTTGCAGAAGGCGGGTCTGATCCGTTATTCACGCGGCCATATCACCGTGCTCGACCGCGCCGGCCTGGAGCGCAGCACCTGCGAGTGCTACGCGGTGGTCAAGAAAGAATACGACCGCCTGTTGCCTGCCAAACCGGCCCCGTGAGCGCGCCGGCTTGCCGCTTTTAAGCCGGTGCTGGAGGTCGGCCTGGTCGGCCGCCTCAGGCGTCATACTTGAACGACAGCGACACCCGCGCCCTGTAGGCGACGACTTTGCCGTCCTCGATCTTCATGTCGAGCTTGCTGACTTCGGCGATGCGCAAGTCACGCAACGACTTGGCTGCGGTCTCGACGGCCCGCTTCGCCGCGTCCTCCCACGAGACCGGGCTGGTACCGATGATCTCGGTGACGCGGTAGACACCTGATTCCGCTTTCTTCGTGGCCATGTGTTTCGCTCCTCGCGGTTGTGAGGCGAAGGAAGAACTCCTCATGCCTCGGCAAGGTCATCATAGGCGCATGCCCGCCGACAACGAAATCATGCGGGGCTGAGCTCATTGCTGCGCGTTTGTCGCGTAGGTCGACGCCAGCACCGTGGGCGCCGCGGCACCGGGGGCTGCTTCGAGCAGCGTGATGCGCCAAAGGGTGCGGGCGTCCGCAGGATCGATCAGCGTCGCCGAATGCAGCAGGGCCGCGTTGTCCCAGATGACGATGTCGCCAACGCCGTATTTGAAACGCAGCTGGTATTTGGACTGCGCCGAATGCGCCGCCAATTCGTCCAGCAGGTCGACCGCTTCATCGTCGGGCATGCCCACGATGCCGAACGAGCTGCCCGATACGGCATACAGCGCCTTGCGGCCCGTGACAGGATGCGGCCGCGCGACGCGGTGGGTGATGACTGGCATCCTGGATTTCTGCTCCGCGTTCAGCACCGAAGCCACCGTGCGGCTGGCCTCATTGACATCATTGCGATTGCCGTAATGGTGGATCGCCAGCAAGGGCTCGATACGACGTTTCATGGCCTCGGGCAGGTCGTCATAGGCCGCCTGCTGGTTGGCGAACAGCGTATCGCCGCCCACCTTGGGCACCACGCGGGAATAGAGCGTCGTCGCCCGTGCCGGCACCTGAAGATAGGAGTAGTCGGTGTGGAAATACGATCCGGCGTCCTGCAGGCCGGTGGGCTTGCCGTCCTTCTTCACGTTGGACAGGATCAGGATGTTCGGGTCTTCGGGATGGTGGAACTGGTCGATGACATGCGGCTGCGGAGGGCCCAGGCGCTGCGCGAACTGCAGGAACTGCCGGGCCGTGATGCGCTGGGCGCGCAGCGCAATCACCTGGTGGGCATAGAAAGCCCGTTCGATCTCCTTGAACACCGCGTCGGACAGCGGCCGCGAGAGATCGACGTCGGACGTTTCCGCGCCGAACAACGGTGACATCGGGGTGAACGCAAGCATGACAAGGCGCTCCTGGATGAGGAACTCACGCAACACCGAGGCCGGCGGCGGGCGGCATGCGCACCAGCGACCACCTCGAGGACTTGCGCGAACTCTATCGGATTGACGCAATGCAGCGTGAAACAGCGGGTCGGTGCGACGAGCCTGCGTCGTGCGTGCCGGCAACCCACGATCGCGGAATTCATGAATCCGCCTTAAGCTGCACCGGTACGCAATCGGGAGTTGGCGCCGTGGGTGGATGCAAAGGCGCTGGACAGCGCGACGGTTTCAGCAGTAGGCGCCTGCTCAGGCAGTTGAGTACCGCCTGCATCGCCGCAACGCTGCTGGGGCCGCCAGCGCAGGCGCAGGCGCAGGCGCAGGCGCAAGCACAGGCACAGGCATTGAACTGCTTTCCGCCGCCGATCGACACCTGCGGCAAGGGCGCAGTGCGCGGCGCCACCGACGGTGTCGCGTGGGTCGCCTGGTGGGTCGAGCACGACTTCGAGTGGCGCCGCGTGCACTGGTACTTCGTCGCCGACGGCTCAGCCTTTCCGGCCGCGACCGGCGCCAGCGCGAACCAGGAACCGATGGGCATGCTGTCGGCGGCCAACATCGCCAATGGCATGTTGCGTTCCTGCCATGTGGCGCCGCACCGGCAGGCGTTGGCGGCGTGCCGGGCATTGACCGCGGCCAGCGACCGCACCCTGCCGCCGGCGATCCTCTACAACGTCGACCGCGCGACAGCCAAGGATGGCGCGCGACCCGGCTATCGGCGCACTGCCGTCGGCGCGCTGCTGACCGATGGGCAGCGCCATCGGGCAGGCGCCTGGTGCGAGTGCTGGCGCGGCGCCGTCAAGCTCGGCACAACGCAATACTGCCTGGTGACGCAGTCCGAGAGTTACGCCGCCTGCCGGCGCGTGCAGTGACACGGCGCCATGCGCGCGCTAGCTGCAATTGAACGCGTTGCGACAGGGCTGCAGCGACTCTGCCATCGCGCTCAGCAGGCCCCGCTTCATGTCCGCACGGGTCGGCGTCGCTTCAGCGGCCAGGACAGCCATGTCGGTGTTTGACCAGCCGCTCACCGCGATCTCGGCCGGCCCGCTGCTGCGGCCTCGCGCAGCTTGTCCTTCTTGCTCTTGCGCCGCCCCTTGACGCCGCCGTTGGCCTCATTCGTCGGCGAGGCTGTGTTGACGTTGGCCGGCTCGAAGCCAGGCACCTGCTCGCGCGGCACCCGCTGCTGCTGTCGCTTCTCGATCAAGCGGAAGTGCGCCTCGCTGCCCGGGGTGTCCGCGCAGATCAAGCTGATGGCCTGGCCCTGCGCCCCGGCCCGCGCCGTGCGCCCGATGCGGTGGGTGTAGTCGACCACCGAACGCGGCAGGTCAAAATTGACCACGACGGCCATTTGCGCCACATCCAGACCCCGGGCGGCCAGGTCGGTGGCCACCAGCACGGCCAGCTTGCGCTGCTGGAAGTCGGCCAGCACCTGGCTGCGACGACCCTGGCCGAGGCGGCCATGCAGGGCGGCGGCGGCCAGGCCGGCCTGCCGGAGTTTGTCTGCCACATGCTCGGTGGCGTACTGGGTGGCCACGAAGACCAGCGCACGGTCCCAGCCTTCGTCGCGGACCAACTGGCGCAGCAGCGGCGTGCGGCGCGCTGTGTCGACTTCGATTGCACGTTGCCGGACCTGCGGCGCCGGTGCCTGGGCATCGGCCGCCGCGTCGATGCGCAGCGCATCGCGCAGCACGTGTGCGGCCAACGCGGCGACCGTGTCGGGTATCGTGGCCGAGAACATCAGGGTCTGCCGCTCGTGCGGCAACAGCGCGAGCACGCGGCCGATCTCGTCGACGAACCCAAGGTCGAGCAGCCGATCGGCTTCGTCGAGCACCACCGCCTCGACCGCCGACAAGCGCAGCGCGTTCTGACCCACCAGGTCGAGCAGCCGGCCCGGCGTGGCCACCACCAGGTGTGCGCCGCCGCGCAGCGCCATCATCTGCGGGTTGATCGAGACGCCGCCGACGGCCAGCACCGTCGTCAGCTGCGGCGCCAGCGCGCGCAGGACCTGTCCGGTCTGCGCGGCCAGTTCGCGCGTGGGTGCCAGGATCAGCGCACGCAACCTGCGCGGGCGCTCTGCCGGCCATGCCGGCGTGGCCAGCAGGCGCTGCAGCAGCGGCAATGCAAAGGCCGCTGTCTTGCCCGAGCCGGTAGGTGCCAGGCCGAGCACGTCGCGCCCGTGCAGGATCGGCGGCAGGGCCGCCTGCTGAATTGCCGTGGCGGTGGTCCAGCCGAAGTCGGCGGCGCGTTGCGCCAGCGCGGGCGAGAGCCCGAGCTCGACGAGACTCGGCAGGGCCTGGGGCGAAGGACTGGACACGGCGGCCTTGAACGAGTCTGTGAGGGAGCACGGCATCGCTGCCGCGCCGCGCCAGTTTACGGCTCCCACCTGCTGCGCCCTGCGCGCTGCCCTGCATCGTCAACGCAGCGCCTTGGCCGGCCGCGCGCTACTTCATGCCGAGCGAAGTGCGCGCAATGCCGTCGAGTAGCGCCTCGACTTCCTTCAAGGCCGCCTTCGACGCCGCCGAGCCGTCGGGGCGCCACGGGCGCCGGTAGGCAACGTGGACCATGTCGGGCGCCTGCGCGGTGGCATACACGGTGATGGCGTAGGGGCACATCGACGCATTCGCCGCATCGGCCTCCATCATCTTGCGCGACAACGCCGCACTGCAGAAGACGAAAGCCTGCGTGTCGACGTAGAGCTTGCGCGCCGAACCCAGGTCCTTGCCGGTGCGCTCGAGCATCTTGTTGACGAACGAGTGGTAGTCGATCACGAGGCCCTTGCCCTCGATGGCCGTCTTCAGATCGTCGCGCACGTCCTCGAATTTCGCCTTCTTCGAGTAGGTCACGACCGGATGCGGTTCGGCGGCGAGGGCGAAAGCGCACCACGCACTCAACAACAGGACGGCAAAGCTGCGGGTCATGTTCATCTCCTTGATGTCGATATTGAGCCTGCTCAGGAACCCGGCTTGACCATCGGCCAGCCGCGGCGCGCCCATTCGCTCATCCCGCCATCGACATAGCGGACATGCGCGTAGCCGCGTTCGCGCAGGGCACGCAGCGTGGCGCTGGAGCGGTTCTGCGTGCGGCAGATCAGCAGAACAGGCCGGTTCGGATCGGTCGGAATCTCACCCACGCGCGCGGCCAGCTGGCGCATCGGCAGCAGCTTGGCGCCTGCGACGACGCCGGTGGCGTGCTCGTCAGGCTCGCGGATGTCGATCAGCAGCGCGCGCCCGGCTTCGTGCTCTGCTCGCGCGAACTCCACGCTGACCGCTCCTGTTTCGCTGCCGGCCAGGCTGCAGCCGGCCGCCGCCCACGCCAGGCCCGCAGCCACGCTGCACAGCCATGCACGGCGACTGGGGGGCTTGGCTTGGGGGCGTCGGGAGAACATGGTGGCTGCGCCTTGATCAGAACTGAACTTTGGTGCCGCAATGGCGGTAGGTCTTGTTGGCCATTGTGAACCGGGTCGGGCTGGCGATCGAGACCACGGTCAGTCCGCCGACGATACGGGCGGGGTGGGGGCTGGTTTGCAGGAGCGCTGCCTTGCCTGCACCCTCGGACCACTTTCGCGCACGACGACAAACTCGCGTGACATCCTCGACGCCGCAACCGATTCCCTGCAGGCGCGGCGCACCACGCCGCCCTGCGCGGGGTAGTCTGCACACACGCCAGCTGCACGCCCGAACCGGATGTCCCCAACTTCTGCCATCGCCCTGTCCGGCATGTCCGCCGCGCAGTCGAGCCTGCACGCCTCGGCGCACAACATCGCGAATCTTGGAACAGCCCCATTCAGGCGCCAGCAGGTGGTGCAGGCGGAACAGGCCTCGGGCGGCGTCAGTACGTCGTTGCGCCAGTTGCCGCATCCGGGCAGCGACCTCGCGACCGATCTGGTGAGCCAGTTGCAGGCCAAGAACGCGTTTCTCGCCAATCTGGCCGTATTCCGCGCGCAAGACCGCATGGCGGGCTCATTGCTCGACGCGGTGGGCTGAGCCTCCCGCGCCCGCTGACCCCACGGGCGCATTACGGCGCAAGTTGCGGCGGGTCAATCCCCGGTTACCACGTCCGTGGCAAAGTACATTGTGTGCCATCGCGCTTGGCCAGTTGTCGAACGCGATGCACACGTTTAAGTATGCAGAGGCATGGATGACAGGCAAGAAGGTCACCGGGAGCAGCGCTCCCCGTCACGACCGGCGCTCGGGCACCGACCGGCGCAAGGTCGACATCCCGCGCAAGGGCCTACCCGAGCGGCGCCGCAATCTCGAATCGCGCCAGCCCGACGTGGTCGAGATCGACATGTCGCGTTCGGAGTGGGGTGCCTTGGGCGAGGAACCTGAAACACCGAAGCGCTAGCGGGCCGCTGGCGGCAAACGCCAGGGCCGGGCCCCACTTCGGGGCAGGCGTTTCGCCTCTCCGGGCAGCGTTTGCTGGATGGGCCTGATGATGGTCATGATCAGACTCCCATCTCCTGGAACACTTCCTTGGCGCCGCGAAAGCTGTCGATGGCGGCGGGCACGCCGCAGTAGATGGCGGTCTGCAGCAACACCTCGCGAATATCGTCCTTCGTCAGGCCGTTGTTGATGGCGCCGCGCACATGCAGCTTCAATTCGTGCGGGCGGTTCAGCGCGGTCAGCATCGCCAAGTTGATGAGGCTGCGGGTGCGACGGTCCAGCCCCGGGCGGTTCCAGATGTCGTTCCAGCAATATTGCGTGACCAGCTCCTGCAGCGGCCGGTTGAAATCGTCGGCGTTCTTGATTGCCGCGGCGACGTAATCTGCGCCGAGCACTTCACGGCGGGTCTTGAGGCCCTTGTCGAAGGCGTCTTGGTTCATGCGGTCTCTCCTGTGGCAGTGGTTGGGTTTCGCCTTCGGGCCCGCATGGTGGCTTAAAAGCAGATCGATGCGGACGCGGGCGCGTTCAGGGGCGCAGGCGAGCATGCGGGTACTTGGACTCCGGGTACGAGCGCATCGGCCGCGCCGACATCGAGGCGCGCACACAAGCGTTCACAACCCACGCCGCGTGATCGATCAAGGCGCGCGCTAGAGCGCTGGGTCTTGGCCTGTCGAACGTGCCTCGCCGATGCGCTCGGCGTCGAACATCTCGATTTCTTCCAGCGGCGTTCGCGGCTCGGCGTCGCGTGCAGCGTCCTCGACCTTGCCCGACTCGATGAACCTCTCCACCGACGCCCGATGGCGCTGCGCGGCGCGGACGCCGCCATCGACACGCGCCGTGCTGGCGGGCGTCGGGCTGTCTGGCACTTTGCGGTCCTTGACTGTGTTGACGCGTTTCATTGGATCTCCGTCGAAGGTGGGCGTTGTTGCGGGGTGTTCAAGAAGAGGCTCGGCATCACGCCGGCCGGCGCAGCTCGTCGGCGTGCTCCGGATACGGTGCCACCGGCCTCGGGTCTTCGGGCTCGCCGGCCAGTTGGTCGGCGTAGCCGTGATTGACGTCGCGATGGTGGGCTTCATCGTCACGCACTCGAAGCACCATGTCGCGCAGCGTCGCGCCAGGCGGCAGCTTCCAGTAGTGACGGGCGATGGCGGGCGCTGCCACGTTCGGAATGCGGCCGGCATCGATCTGCGCCAGGTACAGCGTGTAGCTCAGCACGGCCTCTTCCTCGAAGTAGCCCACCAGCCGGTGCGCGGTGCGGCGCGACAGCGCGTAGAGCAGCACGAAGCCGGCCCAGAACACGGCCTGGACGGCCAGCACCACGGCGCGTTCGAAGGCCGTCGGCCGCGCGATGGCCACGAAGCTCTTCAGGTGCATGCGTTCGTTCTCGGCCTCTTCCATCAGGGTGCGGATCCAGCCCTGGTCATCGACCATGCGGCGCAGGGAACTCAGGTGCGTGATCGTGGCGCC
>JANOPR010000410.1:0-2456 GCA_031421955.1 Burkholderiales bacterium | reverse complement strand
CGTCGATCGCCGCAGTCCTGAACCGGGACCATTACCGCTTCAAGTAGCGCTGATTGATATATCGGTCGATCCGAATACAATCTGGCACCACGTCGAGTCGAGGTTCGCAATGGTCGGCAAGAGCACTGAAGACAGGGTGTTTGACACGGTGGCCGAGTTGTTCTCGATCCTGTCCACGCCGATTCGCCTGCGCATCATCAGTGCCGTATGCCAAGGCGAAAAGAACGTCTCCGAGTTGCTGGCCCAGATCGACACGACCCAGCCGAACATGTCGCAGCACCTGAGTACCCTGTACCGCAGCGGGGTGCTGGCCAAGCGACGTGAAGGCACGCAGATGTACTACCGCCTGCAAAGCGAGCGCGTGGCCACGTTGTGTCGTGCGGTCTGCACCCAGGTAGCCATCGAGTTGGACGGCGACGCTCAGGTCGACCCGAACGATCGTTTGATTCCGGCGATGTACCGGTGAGTGGACGACCCGAGAGGGTCGATCGCCGTTCCGACGACTCCTAGGTTTGAGAGGCTTCCATGCCGTGAGTTAACATAATATACATTGTCGCACTTACTGACTGGCCCGGGCAACACGCCCATGCGAGCACCTAACGCGGGTTTGTCGCCAGTCGAGCCAGCAGGAACTCCCGCTCGTTCAACTTGGCAAAGCCACCCGCGTCCAGGTCGCGGTCATTGCGCAGGCGCTTGTCGGCGCCACGCGCGAGCAACAAGTCGACGCTGGCCTCGACGCCGTATCCCGCCGCCATCATCAGCGGCGTGGTGCGATTCGGGCTGAACGCGTCGATCGGCGCACCGCGATCAAGCAACATAGCCACGACCTTGGCCTCCGGCCCGCTGGCCGCATAGTGCAATGGCGACCAGCCATCCTGATGCACCTTGGCACCCCGCGCGAGCAACTGCCCGGCGCGATCCAGGTCGCCGCGAAGTGCGGCCATCATCAATGGCGACTCGCCGCTGGCGTTCGTTGCGTTGACGTCGAGCCCCGGACCTTCCATCAACGCCTTGATCACACGCGGCGACTGGTCGCGCAAGGCCAAGTGCAAGGCCGTCTGGCCGGCAGGATCGCGTGAATTCGGGTCGAACCCCTGTTTGACGAGGAGCTGCACGGTGTCGCCATCGTCTCGATTGACGGCGATGAAGAAGTCGTCATACGCGCCAGCCTTGGCTGACGAAAAACTCATAGCGACAACCATATACGCGACTAACTTTAAGTACTTTGTCATCATTTCACTGGTTTGAACAGGCGATCGAAATTGGCGCTGGTGACCGCGGCAATCTCGGCTTGCGACACCTGCTTCAGGTCCGCCACCTGCTTGGCCACAAACGGTACGTACGCCGGCTGATTGGTCTTGCCACGGTACGGCACGGGCGCCAAATACGGGCTGTCGGTCTCGATCAGGAGCCGATCCAGCGGCACGAACCGGGCGACTTCGCGCAAGTCCTCGGCCTTGCGAAAGGTCAGGATACCGGAGAAGGAAATGTAGAAGCCGAGATCCAACGCGGCACGGGCGACCTCGGCCGTCTCGGTAAAGCAATGGAAAACACCCGTCGCCGCCCCGCCACCCTCCTCGCGGAGAATGGCAAGGGTGTCGGCACTGGCGCTGCGCGTGTGGATGACCAGCGGCTTGGCGCAGGCACGTGCGGCGCGAATGTGGACCCGAAAGCGCTCGCGTTGCCAGTGCATGTCTTCGACCCTGCGCTCGCCTAGGCGGTAGTAGTCCAGGCCGGTTTCGCCGATCGCGACCACGCGCGGCAGGGCGGCGCGCTGCAGCAGGTCTTCCACGCTCGGCTCCTGCACGTCTTCCTGATCAGGGTGCACGCCGGCACTGGCCCAGAAGTTGTCGAACCGCAAGGCCAGCCCATGCACGGTATCGAACTCCTCGAGCGTGGTGCAGATCACCAACGCGCGATCCACCTGTGCCGCGGCCATGGCGCTGCGCACGTCGTCGATCCGTTCGTGCAGGCCCGCGAAGCTCAGGTGGCAGTGGGAATCGACGTACATGGCAGCCGCTGCAGGCCGGCGGCCGACATGCCGCGCGCTGCAGACTTCAGATGGTCTGGGTCGGCTTG
The DNA here is from genome assembly GCA_031421955.1 of Burkholderiales bacterium. Classification (GTDB taxonomy): domain Bacteria; phylum Pseudomonadota; class Gammaproteobacteria; order Burkholderiales; family Burkholderiaceae_C; genus CADEEN01. Next base: position 377 of record JANOPR010000410.1, on the reverse strand, counting down.
GCCGACTGGATCGAGGTGCCGAGCAGCTCTTCGATGCGCAGCTTCAGCACCCGCGTCTTGTCGTCGGATGGAAACCTCACGCCCACTCCTTGAGTGCGGCCGCCCGAGGCATTGGCCGGCGTGACCCAACCCACCTTGCCTGCCACCGGGTAACGCTGCGGATCGTCGGGCAATGACAGCAGGAGGTAGATGTCTTCGCCGAGCTTGTAGTCGCGCGTGGTCGGCACGAACAGCCCGCCTTCGGAAAACAGTGGGATGTAGGCCGCGTAGAGCGCACCCTTCTCGCGAAACACCAACTGGATGACGCTGGGACGACCTGACGCGGTGGCAGGGCTGCCAGCCTGGGGGGTGCGCGTGGTGGGCTCGCTCATCGAGTG
>JANOPR010000409.1:0-15484 GCA_031421955.1 Burkholderiales bacterium | reverse complement strand
CTCCGTGAACATCAAGGAACGGCTGGACTTTTCCTGCGCGCTGTTCAACGCCGAGGGCGAACTGATCGCCAACGCGCCGCATATGCCGGTGCACCTGGGTTCGATGAGCGAGTCGATCAAGACCGTGATCGCGCGCAACCCGGCGATGCAGCGCGGCGACGCGTATGTGCTCAACGACCCGTACCACGGCGGCACGCATTTGCCCGACGTGACGGTCGTCACCCCCGTGTACCTGGATTCATCGGACGCCAAGCCCAGCTTCTACGTCGCCTCCCGAGGCCACCACGCCGACATCGGCGGCAGCACGCCGGGCTCGATGCCGCCATTCAGCAAGACCATCGACGAGGAAGGCGTGCTCTTCGACAACTTCCTGCTGGTGCGCGATGGGACCTTGCGCGAGGTCGAATTGCGCGCGCAACTGGGCAGCGGCCGCTACCCCGCGCGCAACCCCGACCAGACTATTGCCGACCTGCGCGCCCAGATCGCCGCCAACGAAAAGGGCGTGCAGGAGTTGCACGCGATGGTGGCGCAGTTCGGCCGCGCCACGGTGGCGGCGTACATGACGCATGTGCAGGACAACGCCGAGGAGTCGGTGCGCCGCGTCATCACGGCACTGGCTGGACGACCCCCTGGAACGCCTGGCGGCGTTCCGCCCCCCGAGGGGGTGAGCCGGGCTTGGGGCGGCCCGGCGCCCGGCTCGGCCGGCCAGTTCACGCTGGCGCTGGACAACGGCGCGCAGATCGCCGTCAAGGTCACGGTGCATGCGGCCGAGCGCGAAGCCACGATCGACTTCAGCGGCACCAGCGCCCAGTTGCCGAACAACTTCAACGCCACCAAAGCGGTGACGATGGCCGCGGTGCTCTACTTGTTCAGAACCCTGGTCGATGCCGACTTCCCGCTCAACGCCGGTTGCCTGAAGCCCTTGCACGTGATCGTGCCCGAGGGCTGCATGCTGAATCCGAACCCACCCGCGGCGGTGGTGGCCGGCAACGTCGAAACCAGCACCTGCGTCACCAATGCGCTGTACGGCGCGCTGGGCGTGATGGCCGCCGGCCAGTGCACGATGAACAACTTCACCTTCGGCAACGCCACACACCAGTACTACGAGACCATCTCCGGCGGCTCGGGCGCCGGGCCGGGCTTCGCCGGCACCAGTGTCGTGCAGACGCACATGACCAACTCGCGCCTGACCGACCCCGAAGTGCTCGAGTTCCGCTTCCCGGTGCGCCTGGAAAGCTACGCCATCCGCAAGGGCTCGGGCGGCGCGGGCCTGTGGCGCGGCGGCGACGGCGGCGTGCGCCGCGTGCGCTTCCTCGAACCCATGACCGCCTCGATCCTGTCTAACGGCCGCCATGTGCCGGCCTTCGGCGGCGCCGGCGGCGAGCCCGGCGCGCTGGGCATCAACCGCGTCGAGCGCGCCGATGGCCGCGTCGAGGCGCTCGACCACATCGGCTCGGCCGAGTTGCAGGCCGGCGACATGTTCGTCATCGAAACCCCCGGCGGCGGCGGCTGGGGAAAGCCGGCATGACGCAGCCGATCCTCGTCACCGGGTTCGAGCCCTTCGGCGGCGAGGCAGTCAACCCTTCCGCCCAGGTGGCGCGCGCCCTGCACGGCCGGCGCATCGGCGGTGCCGCGGTCGTCGGCATCGTCTTGCCCTGCGCCTTCGGCGAGGCTGTTCACATGCTGCGCGACGCGCTGGCCACGCACCGGCCGCAACTGGTGCTGGCGCTGGGCCAAGCCGGCGGGCGCGGCGACCTGTCTCTGGAGCGCGTGGCGATCAACCTCGACGACGCGCGCATCGCCGACAACCGCGGCGCGCAACCCATTGACGAGCCGGTGGCGGCCGATGGCCCGGCGGCCTACTTCACCACCCTGCCGGTCAAGGCCATGATCGCCGCGCTGCGCCAGGCCGGCCACCCGGCTTCGCTGTCGCACAGCGCCGGCACCTTCGTCTGCAACCATGTCTTCTACGGCCTGCAGCACCTGCTGGCCGGCCAAGGCAGCGTGCGCAGCGGCTTCATGCACCTGCCCTACCTGCCCGAGCAGGCTGAGCGCCACGCCGGCGCCCCCGGCCTGGCGCTGGACACTATGGTCCACGGTGTGGCCGCGGCGCTGGCTGCTGCCTTGGTGACGGTGAAGGACACAAAGCTCAGCGAGGGAACGCTGGACTGAGATGACGGCCCCAAGCTCGCTGCGCTCGCGCCCCCCGAGGGAAGCTCAGGCCGCTTGGGACGGCACGGCGCTGGCCTGAGGCGCTTGCGACTTCGATTGCGTTGCGCTGCCGCACTGCAGGCGACCCAGTCCGGATGCCTGGTCCTGACCGCCCGTTGCAGTCGGCGAGTTCGGCGCGGCCTCAAAACATCTGGCCGACGCCGGAGATCGTCAGGACACCCAGCACCGCGAAAATGAAGGCGGCGATGCGATGGACCAGCGTCATCGACACCATTCTTGCGATCCGGTCACCCAGCAAGACGGCCGGCACGTTCGCCACCATCATGCCTGCCGTCGTGCCGACCACGACTGCAATCAAGTCGTTGTATCTGGCCGCCAGCACGACCGTAGCGATCTGCGTCTTGTCCCCCATCTCGGCCAGGAAGAACGCGATCACGGTCGTGCCGAATACGCCAAAGACCCGCCGTCCGCCTGCGGTCTCGTCGTCGACCTTGTCAGGGATGAGCACCCATGCCGCCATCGCGATGAAGGAGAGGCCGATGACCCAGCGCAGCAGGTCCGGTCCAAGCGCCCGCGCGACCAAGTCACCGACCGCAGCGGCCATCGCATGGTTGGCGAGGGTGGCAACCAGGATACCGAGAATGATGGGGATGGGCTTGCGGAACTTGGCTGCCAACAGCATGGCCAGCAACTGCGTCTTGTCGCCAATTTCACCGAGCGCGACGACGCCTGTGGACACGAGTAATGCTTCCAAGAGGATCTCCGAGAGCCAGCGCAAACCGAGGAACACAGCGCATCCCCGGCCCTGCCGGAGGCAGTGTGGTCAATGGTCTTGCCAAGCTCCGAGAGCTGCTCGCGCCCTGGCCATGAGGGGCAGGCAGGTTGGCGCAGGCCCCTGCGCAGCGCAGGGCAGCGACTCTCCCGTGACGCGTGCAGAGTGAGTGTAAGGGACCGACATGCCCACGAGCACACACGCGAGTGCGCGCGTCAGGGTTCAAGCGCCAGCCAGCAACGCCTCGATCGTCTCTTGCACCGCCAGCGCTTCGGCGAATCCGGGCAGGCCGTGCGCTTGGCCTTCGATCATCGCCACCCACTGCGTCAGCTGGTCGACCTGGCCGCGTGCGCGCAGCTCGGTGGCGCCGCCCAGGGGCTCCCACGCGGCGCCGTGGCGGCGCCGGCACGCACCGAACCACTCGCGCAATTCGATCTCGCCGGCGCTGCCGCACAAGCTCATGCGGTTGAAGTCGTCGGCCTCGCCGCCGATGCGCGCCTCGATGGCGACCGGGATGCCGCCCGCCTCGAGCTGCGCACTGAGTGCGGTCTCGGCGCTGCGCCCGTCGGGCGGGTACCGGGGCGTGGCGGAGCGCAGCTTGGCCGGCCCCAGCACGCGCTGCAAAACGAAAACGAAGTGCGACAACACCTCGCGCGTGAAGCCGCCTTCGGCGCGTTCGCGCAGCCACGCGCCGGCCGCCGCCTGCCAGGGGCGCGGCCACGCGGCAAACGCGAGCTCGATGCGCACGCCCTGCGGCTGGCCGAGCAGCCCCTGCGGGCACTCCTGCCACACGGCCTGCAAGGCTGCCAGCCCGGGCGACGAAGCGAGCGAGAAGTTCACCGCCGCGCGCTGTTCTTCGCGTTCGATGCGCGCAATGGTGCGCCGCGCGGCGTCAAAGTCCACCGTCAGCGGCTTTTCGCAGAACACCGCGAGCTTGGCGTCGAAGGCGAGGTTGGACAGCACCATGTGCGGCGCCGGTGGCGTGGCGATGTACAGGCAGTGCAGCCCCGGCGCGTCGATCAGCGCCTCGGCGTTGGCGGCGCTTTGCAGTTGCGGCCAGGCCGCAAGCGTGCGCGCCACGGCCTGCGGGTCGGCGTCCCAGACATGGGTGGCGCGCAGGCGCGCGTGGCCGGCCAGGCGCGCCAGCATGCGCTGGCCCATGACGCCCAGGCCAATCACGCCGACGTTCAAAGTTTGGGACATGCGGGTCTTTCGTTCAGGCGCTGTCGAGGGCCCGCCCGCCGGCGTGGGCCTGGGCTTCGAGCGGGCTTGGCTTGGTTTACTCGCTGCTCTCGCGGTAGGCGCGCCAGCGCGGCAAAGCCCCGCGCATCAGCGCGACCTGGCGCTTGAAGGCAGGGCAGGCGGCGCAGATTCTCAGGTGGACGAACACGGCGCAACGCTCGGCCCAGCCGAGCCGGCGGTCTTCGCCGGCCAGCACCAGCGCGGTGACTTGTTGACAGTTGTGTCGCAGGAATTTCATACGCTCGCCCGGGCGCCCGCGTGACCGAACCAGCGTTCCTGCAGGCAGACCTGCAAGCGCAAACGGGCCCGGTGCAGCAGCACCCACAGGTTGGTCGCCGTGATGCCGAGTTCCTTGCAGACCTCTGCCGTGTCGAGTTCGAGCCACTCACGCATCAGGAAGACGCGGCCCTGCAGTCCCGGCAGGTGTTCGACGCAGGCTTCGAGCACCTCGAAGAATTCGCGCCGGCCGCAGGCCGCCTCGGGGTCGCCCCATTCGGCCGGCGCCTCGCGCCAGCTGCCATTGGTGTTGAACAGCAGGCCGTCGATGTCTTCGTCGTCCTCGGGTGTGGTCGCCGACACCTCGCGGCTGTGGCGGCGGATCTGGTCGATCAGCTTGTGCTTGAGGATGCCGACCAGCCAGGTCTTGAGCTGAGACTGACCGCCGAACGCCTGCGGCTTGGCCAGCGCGGCCAGCAGCGTGTCCGAGACGGCGTCCTCGGCCCAGGCCACGTTGCGCAACTGGGCATTGGCGAATCGCATCAACTGCGGACGCAGCGCCTGGACGGCTTGGGCGAACTCGTTCGTCGGTGGCATGGTGGTGTGCGGCGCAGTGTAAGCAAAGCGGCCCGGACTCGACCGACCCGGGTGGGCGACGGCGCAAGGCTGTCGTTGCACGCCCGCAGATCGATCCATCGCTGCTGGCTAAACTCGTGACGCACGAATCGCGAATCGGAGACCCGCTCTCATGACCCCTGACCTGCGACGCCGCAGCGTGCTGCTTGCGGGCAGCGCCCTGGCACTGCCAACGCTCGCGCTCGCGCAAGGCCCGAGCTGGGCGCAGATCAGCGCCGCGGCCCGCGGCCAGACCATCTACTTCAACGCCTGGGCCGGCAGCGAGCGCATCAACGCCTACCTGCAATGGGCCGTGGGCGAGTTGGCGCAACACGCCGGCGTCAGGCTCGAGCATGTCAAGGTCAGCGATACCGCTGAAGTCGTCAAACGTGTGCGGGCCGAAAAGGCGGCCGGCCGCACCAGCGACGGCTCGGCCGATCTGCTGTGGATCAATGGCGAGAACTTCCTGGCCATGAAGCGCGAGGGGCTCCTGTTTGGCCCTTGGAGCGAGGCGCTGCCGAACTACGCCTTGGTCGACACCGCGGGCAAGCCAACGACGCGGGTTGACTTCTCCGAGCCGGTCGACGGCATGCAGGCACCCTGGGGCATGGCGCAGTTGACCTTCTACGCCGACAGCGCGCGCGTGGCGACACCGCCGACCCACCTGGCCGGGCTGGTCGATTGGGCGAAGAAGAACCCCGGCCGCTTCACCTACCCCAAGCCGCCGCAGTTCCACGGCACGACGTTCCTCAAGCAGGTGCTGCTCGAGCTCAGCGCCGACCGCAAGCCCTTCTATGCCGCGTTCAATGCCGAGGCCTTTGCGCGCCTCACGGCGCCGTTGTGGACCGCGCTCGATGGCCTGCACCCTCACCTGTGGAAGCAGGGGCGCCAGTTCCCGGCCAACAACACCGTGATGCGGCAGATGCTGGCCGACGGCGAGCTGTCGATCTCGCTCACCTTCAACCCCAACGAGGTCGCGAACGAGATCGCCGCCAAGACCCTGCCGGCCACGGTGGTCAGCTACCAGCATGCCGGCGGCACCATCGGCAACACGCATTTCCTGGCCATCCCTTTCAACAGCCGCGCCCGCCAGGCCGCGCAGGTGGCGGCCAACTTCCTGCTCTCGCCCGCAGCGCAGGCGCGCAAGGCCGACATACGCCATTGGGGTGACCCGACGGTACTGGCGCTGGAAAAGCTGACCCGCACCGAGCGCGCGCTGTTCTCCGCGGCCGCGGCGCCGGGCCAGGTGAGCACGCCCGCGCCGACCCTGCCCGAGCCGCATGGCTCGTGGGTCGAGCCGCTCGAGCGCGAGTGGCTGCGCCGCTACGGCTGAATGTGACAGCCCCGAGCTCGCTTCGCTCGCGTCCCCCAAGGGGAGCTCAGGCCGCTTGGGAGCGGCCCGTCGCTGGCCTGAGCGCCGTGGCGGCTCGATGAAGCGCGCCCCACGCCTCGCCCTCGCCGCACCGCTGCTTCTCTTTGCACTGCCGTTGGCACGGGCGCTGCCGGCGGCGCTGTGGCAGGCCGGTGACGCCGCCGCCTGGCGCGCGCTGCGGGCCGACCCGCAGCTGCCGAGCGCGCTGTGGCTGTCGCTGGGCACGGGCCTGGTCAGCACCCTGCTCGCGCTGCTGGCCTGCATGCTGCTGGTCACGCATCTCTGGGGCACGCCGCTGTGGCGGCGCGTGGCCCACGCACTGGGCCCGATGTTGGCCCTGCCGCACGCCGCGTTCGCGATTGGCCTGGCGCTGCTGGTGATGCCGGCGGGCTTGCTGGCGCGGCTGCTGGCGCCGCTATTCGGCTGGGGCGCGCCGCCCGATTGGCCCACTGTCAACGATCCCTACGGCGTCGGTCTGACCGCTGTCTTGTTCGGCAAGGAGCTGCCCTTCCTGCTGTGGAACGCAATGGCCCTGCTGGCGCGGCCCGACATGGCGCAGTCGCTGCGCGGCTGGTTGGCCAGCGGCGCCACGCTGGGCTACCGCCCCAGCGCGGTCTGGTGGCGCGTGTTGTGGCCGCTGCTGCTGCCGCGCCTGGCCTGGCCGCTGCTGGCGGTGCTGGCCTACGGCCTGACCGTAGTCGACCTGGCCTTGATCGTCGGGCCGGCGTCGCCACCGACCTTGGCCGTGGTCGCATGGCAGGCGCTGCAGGACGGCAACCCGGCACGCAACGCAGCCGGCGCAGCCGCCGCGCTGCTGCTGGGCATCAGCGTGGCCTTCACGGCGGCCCTTGGCGCGCTCGGCGGCAGGGCCCTGTGGCGCGCAGTGCAGCCGGCGGCCGTGAACGGCCATCGGCGCCCGCTGCGACGCCACAGCGGTTGGGCCGCTCGGGCGCTGTGGCTCGCGGTGCTGGTCGTGTACGTGGTCGTCGCTGCACTGCTGCTGGCCTCGTCGTGGGTGGGCGTGTGGACCTTCCCCGCGTTGCCGCCGCAGTTGTGGGCCAGTTCGGCCTGGCAGCAGGTGCAGGCCAGCAGCGATGCCGTCTGGCTCTCGGCCGGTCTGGGCCTGGCCGCCAGTGGCGCGGCGTTGTCGCTGGTACTGATCTGGTTCGAGGCCACGCCGCTGGACTGGGACCAACGCGCGATGCCGCTGGTGATGGCGCCGCTGGTGGTGCCGCCGCTGCTGCTGATGACGGGCCTGTACACGCTGGCCTTGCCTTTGCGCCTGGACGGCACGCTGGTCGGCCTGGCGTGGGTCCATACGCTGGTCACGCTGCCCTATGTATTCGTCGCGCTGGAGCCGGCCTGGCGCAGCTTCGACCGTCGCTATGAATGGACGGCGCTGGCGCTGGGCCGCTCACGCGCCGCCTTCTGGTGGCGGGTCAAGGCCCCGCTGCTGGCCGCGCCGATCGCCGCGGCGCTGGCGGTGGGCTTTGCGGTCAGCGTCGCGCAATACCTGCCGACCCAATTCATCGGCGCGGGCCGCCATGCCACCGTGACGACCGAAGCGGTGACGCTGGCCTCGGGCGGTCAACGCCACACCGCCGCGGCCTTCGCGGTGCTGCAGGCGCTGCTGCCGGCGATCGGCTTTGGCCTGGCAGCCTGGGTCGGGCGCCGCCAGCGCACCACAATGAGCCGAGATGCTGGAACTTGACCACGTCACGATTTCCGTCGCCGGGCGCACGCTGATCCGCGACCTCAGCGCCATGCTCGAACCCGGCCGCGTGCTGGGCGTGATGGGCGCCAGCGGTTCGGGCAAGTCGAGCCTGCTGGCCTGGATTGCCGGCACGCTCGAGCCGCCCTTCGTTGCCCGCGGTTCGCTGCGGCTGAACGGCCGGGACCTGGCGGCGCTGCCGATCCAGCAGCGGCGCATCGGCCTGCTGTTCCAGGACGACCTGCTGTTCCCGCACATGTCGGTGCAAGACAACCTGCTGTTCGCCGTGCCACGCGGCACGCGGGCGATGCGCTTGCAGGAGGCGCAGCAGGCGCTCGAGGAAACCGGGTTGCGTGGCTATGGCCCACGCATGCCGGCCAGCCTGTCGGGCGGACAGCGCTCGCGCGTGTCGCTGTTGCGCGCATTGCTGGCTGAGCCCGCAGCGCTGCTGCTCGACGAGCCCTTCTCGAAACTCGACGTGGCCCTGCGCGAGCAGGTGCGCGAGTTCACGTTCGCCACCTTGGCCGCGCGCCGGGTGCCCGCGCTGATCGTCACGCATGACCAAGCCGATGTGCCCGCGGGCGCGCAACGGATCCGCCTGGACGATGCTTGACCGCGCAGCCACCCGTTTGCTCAAGCCCGCACTCGACGCGGGCGCGCGGGCCCTCGTGCGACGCGGCGTCGGCGCCGACGCGGTCACGTTCACAGGCTTTGCGATCGGCATCGGCGCGGCCGTTGCGATCGGCCTGGGTGCGCCCGTCTGGGGCCTGGCCCTGCTGCTGATCAGCCGCATCGCCGATGGCCTGGACGGCGCCGTCGCGCGCCAGACCGATCCGACCGACCGCGGCGCCTTTCTCGACATCACGCTGGACTTCCTCTTCTACGCCAGCATTCCGCTGGCCTTTGCGCTTGCCGACCCGGCCGCCAATGCCTTGCCTGCCGCGGTGTTGCTGGCCGCCTTCATCGGCACCGGCTCGAGCTTCCTGGCGTTCGCCGCGCTGGCCGAGAAACGCGGACTGTCCAGCGCCGACCCGCGGCAAAAGGGCATCTTCTACCTGGGCGGCCTGACCGAAGCCACCGAGACGCTGATCTGTTTTGGCCTGATGTGCCTGTGGCCCGAACACTTCGCGTGGTGGGCCTATGGCTTTTCGGCGCTGTGCGCGTTGACGATCGCCACACGCATCATCGGCGGCGCAAGAGCCCTGTCCAGGTGAGCGAACGCGCGGTGTAAGGTGCGCGCAGGTCGCGCGACCGAAGGCCGCAACACAGGAGACCCATGTCGAAGAAGAAACTGCTCATCGTGGGCCTGCTGGTGACGTTGGTCGTGGCGTTCTTCGCGCTGGACCTCGGCCGCTTCCTGAGCCTGGACTACATCAAGTCTCGACAGGCCGACCTCACCGCGCTGGCCGATGCGCAGCCCTGGCTTGTCGGTGGTTCGTTCTTCGCGATCTATGTCGCCGTGACCGCGCTGTCGTTGCCGGGCGCGGCCATCATGACCCTGGCTGTGGGCGCGATCTTCGGCATCGTGAACGGCACGCTGATCGTCTCGTTCGCATCCAGCCTGGGCGCCACCCTGGCCTTCCTGGTGTCGCGCTACGTGCTGCGCGAGGGCGTGCAGTCGCGCTTTGGCGCCAGGCTGGCCGACATCGACCGCGGCGTCGAGAAGGAAGGCGTCTTCTACCTCTTCACATTGCGGCTGGTGCCGTTGATCCCGTTCTTCGTCATCAACCTGGTGATGGGCCTGACGAAGATGAAGGCCTGGACCTTCTACTGGGTCAGCCAGCTCGGCATGTTTGCCGGCACCGTCGTCTACGTCAATGCTGGCACGCAGTTGGCCAGGATCGACTCGCTGCAGGGCATCCTGTCGCCGGCGCTGATCGGCTCCTTCGTTCTGCTCGGCATCTTTCCCCTGATCGCCAGGAAGCTCGTCGGCGCGGTCAAGGCACGCCAGGTCTACGCACGCTGGGCCACGGTCAAGCCCAGCAAGTTCGACCGCAACCTGGTCGTCATCGGTGCGGGTGCGGCCGGTCTGGTCACGGCCTACATCGCGGCCGCCGTCAAGGCCAAGGTGACGCTTGTCGAGGCCCACAAGATGGGCGGCGACTGCCTGAACTACGGCTGCGTGCCGAGCAAGGCGCTGATCAGGACGGCCACGTTGATGAAGCAGATCCGGCATGCGTCGGACTACGGCGTCGCCACGGCTTGGGCCGAGATCGACTTCGCCCAGGTCATGGAGCGTGTGGCGGGTATCGTGCGCGCGGTCGAGCCGCATGACTCGGTCGAGCGCTACCGCGGCCTGGGTGTCGACGTGATCGAGGGCCACGCCACAATCGTCAACCCGTGGACCGTGGAAATCAGGACGGGCGCCGATGCGACACAGCGCCTCACCACGCGCAGCATCGTGATCGCCACCGGTGCCGAGCCCTTCGTGCCGCCGCTGCCCGGGCTTGACGACGTCGGCTACCTGACCAGCGACACGCTGTGGGGATTGCGCGAGTTGCCCCCGCGTCTGGTGGTGCTCGGCGGCGGGCCGATCGGTTGCGAGTTGGCGCAGAGCTTTGCGCGCCTGGGCTCGCAGGTGACGCAGATCGAAATGCTGCCGCGGATCATGGTCCGCGAGGACGCGGAGGTGTCGGCCTGCGCGCAGGCCGCGCTCGAGGCCGACGGCGTGCACGTGCTGACCGGGCACCGGGCATTGCGCTGCGAGAAGGCCGGGGCCGAGAAGTTCATCGTCGTCGAGTCGGGCGGTGTCGAGCAGCGGATCGCTTTCGACACCCTGCTCTGCGCCGTTGGCCGCAGTGCCAGGCTGAAGGGCTTTGGCCTGGCCGAACTCGGCATTCCCGTCGGGCGCACGGTGCAGGTCAACGAGTTCCTCGAGACGAACTACCCGAACATCTTCGCCGCGGGCGACGTCGCCGGGCCCTACCAGTTCACGCACACCGCGGCGCACCAGGCCTGGTATGCATCGGTCAATGCGCTTTTCGGTGGCTTGAAGAAATTCAGGTGCGACTATTCCGTGATCCCCTGGGCCACCTTCATCGACCCCGAAGTCGCCCGCGTCGGCCTCAACGAGCTGGAGGCCAAGGAGAAAGGCATCGCCTACGAGGTGACACGGTACGGCATCGACGACCTTGACCGCGCGATTGCCGATTCGGCCGCGCATGGCTGGGTCAAGGTGCTCACGGTGCCCGGCAAGGACAGGATTCTCGGCGTCACGATCGTCGGTGTGCATGCCGGTGACTTGCTCGCCGAGTACGTGCTGGCGATGCGGCATGGCCTGGGCCTGAACAAGATCCTCGGCACCATCCACACCTACCCGACGCTGGCAGAGGCCAACAAGTACGCCGCGGGCGCGTGGAAACGCGCCCACCAGCCCGTCAAGCTGCTCGAATGGGTGGCGAAGTTTCACGCCTGGCGTCGTGCGTAACCACGGCGTCCGGCTATTGGAGATGGCGTGGGTGGGTCGCGGTGGGCCAAACCGCAGTAACCGTGGCGGCGTGGCGCTGGACCGGCCACATGGCGCGCCGCGCCGTGCGGGGCCGCTGAGCGCACGATGAAACGCCTGCTGTTGCTCGGCGCCGGACACGCGCAACTGGCCGTGCTGGCCGCGCTCGCCCGCCGGCGCATGCCCGGGGCCGAGGTGCTGCTGGTGTCGCCCGGCGAGCGCTTGTTGTACTCGGGCATGGTGCCGGGCCTGATCAGCGACCGCTATCGCGCCGACGACTGCAGCATTCCCGTGGCGCCGCTGGCCCGGGCCGCCGGCGTGCAGTTCCTGCGTGTGCATGCGGTGTCGCTGGACGCCGCAGCGCATACCGTGGCCCTGGCCGATGGCCGCAGCGTCGAGTTCGACGTGCTGAGCCTGAACACCGGGCCCGCGCAAAGTCGCGACCTCATCCCCGGCGCACGCGACCACGCGCTGTTCCTGCGCCCGATCAACGCCTTCGTGCAACTGTGGCGCCGCACACGCGACCTGGCCGACGAGGACGCGTTGCGCATCGTCGTGATCGGCGGCGGCGCGGCAGGGGTCGAGATTGCGCTGGCGGTGGGCCAGGTGCTGGGCCAGCGCCACCACGTCACACTGGTCTGCGACGGCCCGGTGTTGCCGACCTACGCCGACTCCGCCCGCCGCCGCGCGCTGGCCGCCCTCAAGCGCCGCGGGGTGCAACTGCTGCCCGGACTTTGCACATCGATCGAGGCGGGACACGTGGTCGCCGGGTCGATGCGCGTGGCCTGCGACGTGCCGATCATGGCCACCGGCACCGATGCGCCGGCATGGCTGGCCGATTCGGGACTGGCGCTGACAGAGCGCGGCTTCGTGCGCGTCGGGGCCACGCTGCAAAGCCCGAGCCACGCCCACGTCTTTGCCGCCGGCGACGTGATGGTGCGCGACGACGCGACGCGCCCGAGCGGCGGCGTCGATGCCGTGCGTGCCGGCCCGGTGCTGGCCGACAACCTGCGCCGCTTCATTGCCGGCGCGCCGCTCAGGCCCGATGACGCGCAGCGTCGTGCACTCAGTCTGCTGGCCACCGGCGACGGCGCAGCCATTGCCAGCTGGGGCGACTGGGCCTGCCACGGCCGCCTGATGGGCTGGTGGAAGGACCGCATCGACCGCGCGTTCATCGCGCGCTACACGTCGGGGTAGCCTGCCCCCAAGACGCCTGCGGCGTCGGCCCCCCAAGGGGGCAGAGGCCCGCGGCTCCAAGCCGACCTGCGGCGGCTTGGACGGGCCGAGGAGTGGCCGCGTCTCGCGGCCATGCGGCCTGCAAGGCTCGCCCGCTTGGGGCGGCCCGGCGCGGGCTACGCCTCGAAGAAGTAGCGCTTCAGGCCGGCCAGGATCATCTCGACGGCAATTGCCGTGAGCACCAGGCCCATCAGCTTTTCAATGGCACTGACCATCGACGAGCCGATCCACTTGCGAATGCGGTCGGCACCAAGCAGCACCAGTGCACTGACCGCCATCGCGACCGTCAACGCTGCAATCCAGTCGAACAGGCGCTCGGGCTGGCGCGATGCGAGCAGCAGCACGGTGGCCATCGCCGAGGGCCCCGCCAGCAGCGGCACGGCCAGCGGAAAGATCAGCGGCTCGCGCGACTTGCCATCGCCTGCGTAGACCTCGGCCCCCGAGGCAAAAATCATGCGCATGGCGATGATCAGGAGGATCACGCCGCCGGCCACCTCGAGCGAGCGTTCCGAGAGCCGCATCAGCGAAAGGAAAGTCTGCCCCGCGCCCATGAAGGCCAGCAGCACCGCAAACGCCAGCGCCGACTCGCGCAGCGCCACCCGCGTGCGTCGCTCGGGCGCCACGTTGCGCATGATGGAAATGAAGATCGGCAGGCTGCCGAAGGGGTCGAGCACCAGCAACAGCAGGACCAGCGCAGAGAGGAAGGTGTGATCCATGGGCGCTGATTGTCAGTCAACGCCCGCAGTGACCTTGCCGCTGTGGCAGGCCCGGCCTGTGTTGCACCGGTGCTGCACGCATGGCAGCAAACAAGGGGGGAACCTAGGGTTTGCCAGCGGACGTCGCTAGAATTCCGGGCTTCACGTTTCTACCAACAAGGATTCCCACCATGCAACGCTCACTGATCATTGCAGCAGCCCTGGCCAGCATCGGCGCAGGCGCCTTTGCCCAGGGCTCGGTCAATCTCTACGGCCGTCTGAATGTCACGATCGAGCGCCAGAAGACCGGCACCGCCAGCAACGACTGGAAAATGGTCAACAGCTCATCGCGCTTCGGCCTCAAGGGCAGCGAAGACCTCGGCGGCGGCATGAAGGCCGGCTTCCAGATCGAACACGGCTTCAATCCGGCCACCGGCCGGCCGTCGCAAGCGGCTTTCTGGGCGCGCCAGAGCGAAGTCAACCTGTCCTCGACCAGCTGGGGCATGGTGCGCCTGGGCAACTTCACCAGCGAGGCGTACTACGCCACGTCGGATTACATCGGCATGCACAACCACGAGACCGGCACCTCGTCGGATGCGTTCTACGCGTACCTCGGCCGCAATACCGGCAAGGTCGCCTACCGCACGCCCTCGCTCGGCGGCATGACGATCGAAGGCTCCGTGACCGAGGCCGGCACGAACCCCGACCGCACGTACGACCTGGCGGCCAACTACCAGGCAGGCCCGCTGCACCTGGGTGCGGGCTACGAGAAGAACGGCGCTGCCAACCAGTACGCGCTGCGCGCCCTGTATGAAATGGGCGCCTTCACCTTCGGCGGCTATGTCCAGCGCGACAAGAACGGCTACGCGGCGGGTAACCGGACCACGCTGCGCCTGTCGGGCATGTACGCCATGGGCAATACCGAGTTGCACGCCAACGTCGGCCGTGCCGGCGACTACAGCGGCATGGCGGGCGACCAGGGCGCCAACCAGTACACCCTGGGCATCAACCAGAACCTGAGCAAGCGCACCAAGATCTACGGCTTCTTTACCAAGGTCGCCGACAGCGGCACGCTCTACGGCGATTTCCAGTCGCTGGCCGTCGGCGTTCGCCACAACTTCTGATCGCCGCGGCCGCGAGGCCGCTGCCCAGACAGCAAGGCCGGTCGCAAGACCGGCCTTTTTCATGGTCCTCAGCCGCGCGGGTGGTGCTGCGCGTGCAAGGCGCGCAAGCGCTCGCGCGCGACATGGGTGTAGATGGTCGTCGTCGAGATGTCGGCGTGTCCCAGCAGCATCTGCACCGCGCGCAAGTCTGCGCCGTGGTTCAGCAGATGCGTCGCAAAGGCGTGGCGCAGCGTGTGCGGCGACAGCGGCGCATCGATGCCCGCCACCAGCGCATGGCGCTTGACCAGCTTCCAGAACATCTGCCGCGTCATGGCGCCGCCGCGTGAGGTGACGAACAACGCGTCGCTGGTCTGGCCGTCGAGAATCGCTGCGCGCGCGTCGGCCAGGTAGCGCGTGAGCCAGCCGTGCGCCTCTTCGCCGAACGGCAGGATTCGCTCCTTGGCCCCCTTGCCGGTCACGCGCAGCGCGCCTTCGGCCAACCCGAGCCGCACGGTCTTGAGGCCGACCAGCTCGCTGACGCGCAGGCCGCTGGCATACATCAGCTCGAGCATGGCGCGGTCGCGCAGGCCCCGCGGCGTGGTCACGTCGGGAGCAGCCAGCAGCGCCTCGACCTGGGTCTCGGACAGCGTCTTGGGCACGCGCAGGGCCTGCTTGGCGTTGCGCAGGCGCAGGCTCGGATCGGCCCGCACGACATGCTCACGCAGCGCCCAGCGAAAAAATCGCTTGAACACCGTCAGCCGCCGGTTGGCGCTGGTGGCGCGCGAGCCAGCATGGCGATGCGCTGTGTAGGCCAGCAGGTCGCTCTCTCGCGTGGCTTCGAGCGTCAGCCCCTGCTCGCTCTCGAGCCAGGCCGCATAGGCAGCCAGATCGCGCCGGTACGCCGC
>JANOPR010000408.1:0-3144 GCA_031421955.1 Burkholderiales bacterium | reverse complement strand
CGAAGGGCACCGGGAAGTTGCCGAACATCTCGCCCATCGGCGAGTACAGGAAGACGGGCACGGCAAACAACAGGGCGACCAGGAAACGGTTGCGCATGTCGTTGGCCATGTCCTGCATCGACATGCCGGGCGCGTGGCCCAGGTCTTGCATCTTGACGGCCTTCGGGTCATGCTACTAAGCGCATGCACCATCATCGCCAGCCCTCTTGTGGTCCTCCGAAGCGCAGACATGGGCCGGAACGAGTTCACCGCGGCAGTGGTAGCCGCAATCGACAACGCGCTGGCGGAGGGCTTCGACGGTGACCCGCGCTTCGTCGTAGTGCACGGTCGCGCTGCCGGCCACGTAGTTCACATCGGCGTGATGAACGCCCGGCAGCGACGAGAGCTGGCGCCCGACACCCGCAGCGCTCAACGTCGAGACCAGCTCGCCGACTTCGATGGTGCTTGTTTTCATGACGGGGCCAACAGGGTTGAAGGTTCAGCTCGTTGCATCGACGCCGATGAGCAGCGTCGAATCGGAAGTAAACCGGTACGGCGGTACCGTGAGGTTGGTCGGTGCGGGCACGTTCTTGAACACGCGCCCGGCGAAGTCGAACTTCGATCCGTGGCACGGGCAGTAGAAGCCGCCAGGCCATGACGCCCCGATGTCGGGGGCGCCGGGCGTCGGGCGAAAGCTGGGGATGCAACCCAGGTGCGTGCAGACAGCTTCCATCACCCCAAGCTCCGGTCGTACGGAGCGCACGGCGTTTCGCGTGGTTGCGGGCTGCTCCGATCGTCGGGAAAGCGGGTCGGCGAGGAGATCGTCGTGGCGGGCCAGCGACTCGAGCATGTCGGGCGTGCGCCTGAGGACGAACACTGGCTTGCCTCGCCATGCCACCGTCCTGACTTCGCCAGGCTGGATGCCCTGAAGTTCAACCTCGACCGGAGCCCCCAGCGCACGGGCTCTTTCGCTGGGCGCCAGTGAGGCCACAAACGGCACGGCGCTGGCAATCAGGCCCGCTCCACCGGCGACTGTGGTCGCAGCGATCCACAAGCGGCGGTCGGGATCGATGCGGGTCGCGGCTGACATGCTTGTGTTCCGCGAACGCGGCCCTCAGGCCGCCACCGACGCCCGTCGCCATGACGGCACAAAACGTGGCGTGCGCGCTGCGTAGGCGTCGTACTCGGCACCGAATTGCCGGTGCATCTCCGCCTCTTCGTTGATCGCCAGCCGCGCATACATGACCAGCAGGATCGGGAACATCAGCAAGGTGAGCAGGGTCGGCCATTGCAGCAGGAAGCCCAGCAGGATGAGGACGAAGGCCACGTATTGCGGATGGCGGATGCGCGCATAGGAACCCGACGTGGCCAGTGCTTTGCGGCGCTGCGCGTGGTACAGCACGTTCCAGGCGCTCGACAGAAAGTAGAAGCCAAAGCCCAGGAACACATAGCTGGCGATGTGCAGCGGCCCGAAGTGCGGGTCGCCCTTTTCGCCCAACAGCGTCGACCACAGATGACCGGTGTTGTGGGACAGCAGGTCGAGATTCGGGTACTTCGTCTGCAACCAGCCCGACATCAGGTAGATGCTCAGCGGGAAGCCGTACATCTCGACGAAGAGCGCAACGATGAAGGCGCCGAAGGCGCCGAAGGTTCGCCAGTCGCGAGCCGTGTTCGGCTTGAAGAAGCTGAACGCGAACATCAGGAAGATGGCCGAGTTGATGACGACGAGCGTCCACAGGCCATACCCGGAGGCATCGTGGGTCATGGCCGTTCTCCAGTCTTGGTTGCGGGCGTGTCGGGGCCTTGCTCGCCGCCGCCATGACCAGCATGCCCGCCACCCTGTCCACCGTGGCCGCGATGCATGAAGACATGCATCAGCGGGCAGGCCAGCAGCAGCAGGAACGGCAACGCAGCGAAGAAGTGGGCGCGGTGTTCGGTGAGCAGGAAGTACGCGGCGATGGCGCCGAACACCAGCAGTCCGATGGCGTAGCGGGAGCGCCAGAAGCCGGTGGACGTCGAGTCGTGCTGCGCAGGGTCGTGATTCATTCGTTCCTCCAGGGATCGGGCGGTGATCAACGCGTCAGTCGGTTGAGCAGCCAGGTGAAGAACACGCCGGCAAACAAGGCCCACGCGCTCAGCACAAGCAGCGCCGTCAAGAACCCCGGCCATGCAAACGGCTGCGGCCGGACCATGCTGCCGAAGTCCATGCCGTGGAACAGGTTGTTCATGAAACTCATGAACGGGCTGGGCGCCACGGCCCTAATGAGCGCGCACAGGGCATAGAACAGCCCGACGGTGATGGCCAGCGCAAGGCCGGTGCGTAGCGGCGTCATGACAGCGGCTCCGTCACTTCGCAGGCGCCGCGGGCGCGGATGAGTTTCATAGGGGCTCCTTGTGATGTATCGAGTTGAACTGTCGTGTGTTCCATGCACGTTCGCGAACACGCGCACGAGCCCGAGCACGAGCACAGAGTCAGCCTGGACCGAACATGGACGCGGACCGCGAAGCGCGATGCTTCGGATTCGGCGTCGCAGGTGCCTACAACGCCAGTCGCGAGTAGCGGACTCGCAGCGGCGGCCCCCCGGTGTGGAACTGCAGATCGTCCAAGCGACGGGGCACCGAGGCGACGTCCGCAGACGGGGTCCACAGGGTCGCAACGAGGGGCGCCGAACATGCCGTGCTGCGCTTGGTGCGGATGGTCGAGATGACTTTCATGTTTTGGTACAAGTTGCCAGAGATTCATGCTACGTGGGAGCCGCAGAGAACCATTGATCTTCGTCAAACATGGCCTAGGGCGTGCAGCGATACGGCCATCCCGGCAGCGCGCCGCAGCTGATTGCCGTTCAAGCCACAACGCGAAAATTGATCATCATTCCGGCGTCGGCGTGTTCGAGGTTGTGGCAATGGAACACGTAGGTCTGGTTGCCCGGAAAGTCATGCGCGAAGTCGATCGCGACGCGCAGCGTTTCGCCGGGCCAGACCAGCGCCGTGTCCTTCCAGCCGAGATCGCTCACCACCCTGCCCTTGCCGAAACGCGCCGTGGCTGCCAGCGCGGGCGGGCTGTTCAAGCGTTCGAGCACCTGGAACGAGAAGCCGTGCAGGTGCATCGGATGCGGCATGCCCAGCGCCGGGTTGCTGATGCTCCAGACTTCCACCGCGCCGCGT
>JANOPR010000407.1:0-7144 GCA_031421955.1 Burkholderiales bacterium | reverse complement strand
CGACCGGGATCACGTCGCTGCCCTGATGCAGCATCTGGAAATAGGCGTGCTGGACGATGGTGCCTGGCTCGCCCCAGACCACCGGGCTGGTGGCAATCGGCAGTGCCTGGCCCGCCAGGTCGACGCGCTTGCCGTTGCTCTCCATCTCAAGCTGTTGCAGGTAGGCGGGCAGCCGCGCCAGTCCCTGGTGGTACGGGGCCACCGAACGGCTGCTGAAAGCGTGGAAATTGCGGTACCAGATATCGAGCAGGCCCAGCAGCACCGGCAGGTTGCGCTCGAGCGGCGTGGTCGCGAAGTGCCGGTCCATCGCATGCGCGCCCGCCAGCAGCGCGCGGAAGTTCTCGGCACCGACGGCAATCGCTACGGCCAACCCGATTGCGCTCCACAGGGAGTAGCGCCCGCCGACCCAGTCCCAGAAGCCGAACGTGGTGTCGATGCCGAAGTGCGCCGCGGCCTCGACGTGGGTGGTGACGGCGACGAAGTGGCGCGACACGTCGCTGCCGCCCTGGGCCAGGAACCAGTCGCGCGCGGCCTGGGCATTGGCCATCGTCTCCTGCGTGGTGAAGGTCTTGGAGGCAACGATGAACAGAGTCTGCTGCGGCGTCAGCTGCCGCAGGACGCGCGTCAGGTCATGCCCATCGACGTTGCTGACGAAGTGCAGCGTCAGGTCGCGCTGGGCACAGGCATCGAGCGCGAGCACGGCCATCTGCGGCCCGAGGTCGCTGCCGCCGATGCCGATGTTGACGACATGGCGGATGCCACTGGCCGCGACGTCGCGCACGCTCTCGGCGTAGGCCAGCATGGCCTCCAGCACGCCGTGCACCTCCTGGCTGAACAGGCCCTGGCCGCGCGGCGCGCGCAACGCGGTGTGCAGCACGGCGCGGCCTTCCGAAGTGTTGATCGCCTCGCCGGCGAGCATGGCGTCGCGCCGGGTCTCCAGGCCACACTCGCGCGCCAGGTCGAGCAGGAAGTGCAGGGTGGCGGTGTCGATGCGGTTCTTCGACAGGTCGGCGAAGACCTCGGGCGCCTCGAACGAGAACGCCGCGGCGCGGCCTGCGTCGCGGGCGAAGGCCTCGCGCAAGTCGAAGTCCCGGCCATGGGCTTCGTAGTGGCCGTGCAGCGCCGCCCAGGCGGTCGTCTGATCGCAGCGCAGGCTCACCAGGCAACCTCCGTGCTGCGCACTGCGGTATTCGCCTTGGGAGCGGCCCGGCGGCTCATCAGGCAACCTCCGTGCTTCGCACTACGGTATTCGCCTTGGGAGCGGCCCGGCGGCTCATGCCATCGACTCGATCAGCTTGTCGAGCTTGGCTGCGTCGGCAGCGAATGCACGGATGCCTTCGGCCAGCTTGTCGCTGGCCATCGCGTCGTCGTTCAAGGCGTAGCGGAACGCGGCTTCGTTGTACGTCACGGCGTGCAGCGCCGCGCGCTTGGCCGCGGCGGGGTCGAGCCTGCGCGGCAGCGGGGTGTCGATGGCCTGCAGTTGCGCCATCAGGTCAGGGCTGATGGTCAGCAGGTCGCAACCCGCCAGCGCCTGGATCTGGCCGATGTTGCGAAAGCTCGCGCCCATGACCTCGGTGGCGATGTCGTAGTGCTTGAAGTAGGTGTAGATCTGCGCCACCGACTTGACGCCGGGATCGTTGGCGCCGGCCATCGCCGCCTCGTCCCACGCCGCGCCCGCGGCCTTCTTGTGCCAGTCGTAGATGCGCCCGACAAAGGGCGAGATCAGCGTCACGCCGACCTCGCCGCAGGCCACGGCCTGGCAGAACGCGAACAGCAGCGTCAGGTTGCAATGGATGCCCTCGTGCTCGAGCGCCTTGGCCGCCTGGATGCCTTCCCAGGTCGCGGCCAGCTTGATGAGCACCCGCTCGCGGCCGATGCCCGCGCGCTCGTAGAGCTCGATCAGGCGGTGTGCGCGGGCGATGCTGGCGGCGGCGTCGAAGCTCAGCCGCGCGTCGACCTCGGTGCTCACGCGTCCGGGGACGATCTTCAGGATCTCCAGCCCAAAGCGCACCAGCACCTCGTCGACGATGCGCTCGGTCGGCTGCTTCTTCTTGGCCGCCACGGCCTCGGCCAGCAGGGGCGCGTAATCGGGCTGCACCACCGCCTTGAGTATCAGAGACGGGTTGGTGGTGGCGTCGCGCGGTGCGAACGCTGCCAACTCCTTGAAGTTGCCGCTGTCGGCCACCACGGTGGTGTGCTGCTTGAGTTGCTCGAGCTGGTTCATAGGCGGAGTCATGGTGGCACGCGGCCGACGGAACACATTAGAACGCCGGTTCGGCTCCCGGCCAACCCGACGCGTTGACCGGCGCAAGAAACTTATGCATCATGCGGCCCGTAACTAAATTACATGCGACGGCCCGATGTCCTTCGACCTGGTCTTCTTTGGTGGCACGGGCGACCTGGCCTGGCGCAAGCTGGTGCCCGCGCTCTTCCAGGCCTGGCGGCATGGCAAGTTGCCCGAAGGCGGGCGCATCCTGGGCGTGGCGCGTGACGAGCGCAGCGACGGCGAATACCGCGACTACATCTGCGAGCGCTTCTGCGCCGTCGAGAGCGCCAAGCGCCCGACCGACGCAGAGTTCGCGCGCTTTGCCGAGCTGCTGCACTACCGGCGCATGGACCTGTCGCAACCCGCGGACTACGCCGGCCTGAAGCAGTGGATCGATGAGCGCGGCGCCGACTGCGTGGTGCTGTTCCTGGCCACCAGCCCGCACTTGTTTCCGCAGATCTGCGAACAGCTCGGCGCGACCGGCCTGAACGGCCCGAACGTGCGCGTGGTGCTCGAGAAACCGCTCGGCCACGACCTGGCCAGCGCGCAAGAGATCAACCGTATCGTGGCGGCTTCGTTCCATGAAAACCAGGCCCTGCGCATCGACCACTACTTGGGCAAGTCCGCCGTTCAGAACCTGGCGGCGCTGCGCTTTGGCAACGCGATCTTCGAGCCGCTGTGGCGGCGCGAGAGCATCGCCAATATCCAGATCACGATCGGCGAAACGCTTGGCGTGGGCACCCGCGGCGAGTTCTACGACCGCACCGGTGCGCTGCGCGACATGGTGCAGAACCATGCCCTGCAGTTGCTGACGATGATTGCGATGGAGCCGCCGGCCACGGGCGACGCCGACTCGATACGCGACGAGAAGCTCAAGGTGCTCAAGTCGCTCAAGCCCTTTGCGTCCGACAGCGTGGGCCGCGACGTGGTGCGCGGGCAGTACCGCGCCGGTATGGTCGACGGCAAGGCCGTGCCGGCCTACGTTGACGAAGTCAAGGTACCACCCGACAGCCGTTGCGAGACCTTTGTGGCGCTGCGCACCGAGGTGCAGAACTGGCGCTGGGCTGGCGTGCCGTTCTACCTGCGCACCGGCAAGCGGCTGGCCGCTCAGGACGCGCAGATCGTCGTCAACTTCCGTCCCGTGCCGCACGCGATCTTTGCCGGCACCAACCGCGCCAACAAGCTCGTGATCAACCTGCAGCCCGAGGACGGTCTGGAACTGCACCTGCTGGCGGCCAAGGGCGGGCGCAGCGCGTCCAACGCGCCCGAGCAGCTCTCGCCGGTGTCGCTCGACCTCGACTTCGACAGGGCCTTCCCGGCCGACCGGGTCGGCGCCTACGAACGCTTGCTGCTCGACGCGATTGCCGGGCGCTTGAACCTGTTCGTGCGCAGCGACGAGCAGGAGCAGGCCTGGCGCTGGGTCGAGCCCGTGCTCGAAGCCTGGCGCAATGACAGCGCGGGCCCACGCCCCTATGCCGCGGGCAGTTGGGGCCCGGCGGCCGCGAGCGCGCTGATCGCACGCGATGGCTTCGCGTGGGCCGAAGAAGAGTGACCCACCCCCGAAGAGCCTGCGGCGCTCCCCCTCGAGGGGGCCGAGACCCGCTGCGGCCGCTGGGTCGCCGCGTCCCTTGGCATTGACCATGTCGATGCTCGACCGCATCCAGGCCGCGCTGCCGGCGCTGCCGCCAGCCGAGCAGCGCGTGGCAAAGCTGGTGCTCGCAGACGCGCGCAGCTTCGCCGCCCTGCCCGTGGGCGAGTTGGCAGCACGCTCGCAGGTGAGCAAGCCGACCGTGATCCGCTTCTGTCGCAGCATCGGCTACGACGGCCTGGCCGACTTCAAGCTCAAGCTGGCCGGCGCGGTCAACGAAGGCGTGCCCTTCATCCACCGCGCGGTGGACGAAGACGACAAGGCCGGCGACATCATGGTCAAGGTGATCGACAACTCGGTCAGCGCGCTGCTCAAGTACCGCAACGATGCGGCCAGCCACGCCGTCGAGCGCGCGATTGCCGCCCTGGCAAGCGCCTGCCGCGACGGGCGGCGCATCGAGTTCTACGGCGTCGGCAACTCGGGCATCGTCGCGCACGACGCACAGCACAAGTTCTTTCGACTCGGCGTGGCCGCCAGCGCAGTCAGCGACGGCCATGTGCAGGTGATGAGCGCCACCATGCTGCAGCCCGGCGACTGCGCCGTGATCATCTCCAACTCGGGCCGCAGCCGCGACCTGCTCGACGCGGCGGAAATCGCGCGCCGCAAGGGCGCCACCACGATCGTGATCACGGCCAGCGGTTCGCCGCTGGCGCACGCCTCGAGCGGCTCGCAACATGTGCTGCTGGCCGCCGATCACCCGGAAGACTTTGACCGCTACAGCCCGATGGTGTCGCGGCTGCTGCACCTCGTGATCATCGACGTGCTGACCACCGGGGTGGCGCTGCGCCTGGGTGGCGGCTTGCGTCCGATGCTCGCCGAGATCAAGCGCAACCTGCGCGCCAAGCGTTACGCCAGGACCGCTTGACCAGGCGACGCGGCGGGCGCGAAACCAAGCAGCCCCTGCACGCCATACAGGCCCGACAGCTCGACCATTGCGGCCGGCGCGCCCTGGATGCTCAAGGTGCGACCGCCTGCGTGTGCGAGGCGACTCGCCTCGAGCAACACCGCGATCGCCGCGGTGTCGAAGGTGCGCAGCGCCGAGGCATCGACAACGAGCGCACCCGTATCGGCGCCGTCCTTCGCGAGCTGCTGCTGGATCGAAGCGACGGCGGCGTTGGCCTGTGCCAGCGTCAGCGTCTCGGGCAAGGCGTGCATGGCCTCAACCCTTGGCCGCGGCCTTGTTGCGCTCGGCCAGTTTCGTGATCAGGCCGTCGATGCCGGAGCCGCCGATTTCGGTGGCGAAGCTGGCGCGGTACTGCTGCACCAACCAGACACCGAGCACATTGACGTCATAGATCTTCCAGCTGCCGCCGTCCTTCTCGAGGCGGTAGTCGAGCTGGATCGCTTCGCCCTTGCCCTTGATCTCGGTGCGCACGACGACATCGGTGTCTTCGGCGCCGGCTCGCGTCGGCTTCAACTGCACCGTCTGGTCCTTGACCTGCGTCAACGCGCCGGCATAGGTGCGCACCAGCAGGGTCTTGAACTCGTCCTGCAGGCGCTTTTGCTGCGCAGGCGTCGCCTCACGCCAGAAACGGCCGACCGCCGACGCGGTCATGCGCTGGAAGTTCACATGCGGCATCACCTTGGCGTCAACGAGCGCAATGATCTTGCCGACGTCGCCGGCCTGGATGGCCTTGTCGCCCTTGACCGCGTCGATCACTTCGATCGACACCTGCTTGATCAGCGCGTCGGGCGCGGTCTGCGCGTGCGCGCTGCCCAACGCCAGCACCATCGACAGCGTGGAGAGAATCTGCTTGATAGTCATCGGAATCCTTTTGATGGAGATGTCGCTGCGCGAGTGAACCGGCGCTGCGGGCTCAACGCGCGGGCGCCTTGCGGGTTTACCTGGGTGCGGGTGCGGGGTCGACCTTGGGCTCGGGCAATTCAGGCGGATCGCCGTCATAGACCAGACTGCGCCGGCGCGCGAGATAGCCGTCACGAATGAACACGTATTTGTCCAGCGCAATCTCGTCGACAAGGCGCGTGGCATTGAGCAGGCCGGCTCGCGTGTCGATCAATCGCAGCGCAGTCAGGCCAAAGCGGGTCGGGTCATCTTTCGTCAAGGCCGACGGCGACCAGGACAGGTCCAGCGGCAGCCCCGCGCTGTCGCGTAGCGAGGACGGCCCAAGCAGCGGCCACACCAAGTAGGGACCGGCCGGCAGGCCCCAGCGGCCGAGTGTCTGGCCAAAGTCCTCCTGTTGACGCTCGATGCCCAGGTCACCGGCCACGTCGAAAATACCACCGAGGCCGAACACGGTGTTGGTGGCCACGCGCATCGTCATCTGGGCCGCGGCGACCGGCTTGCCCTGCAGCAACTGGTTGATCGCCGACCAGCCGTCGCCGAAATTGCCGAACACATTGCCGACGCCCTGGCGAACCAGTTCGGGCACCGCGGCCTGGTAGCCGCGCGCCACCGGTTTGAGGACAGCCGCGTCGAGGCCTTCGTTGAAGCTGAACATGGCGCGGTTCCAGCCCTCGATGGGATCGTTCGTGTTCTGCGCCTGACAAGCGCCAGCGGCCCCGAGCAGCAGCGCCAGGGCAGTCGCATGAAGGCCCTGGAGCGATCTCACTTCTTGTCCCCCGAATGGTCGCCAGCGCCCGCGTCGGCGGCCTTGTTGAAGATCATCTGCCCGATCAGGTTCTCGAGCACCACGGCCGACTGGGTCTGGCGGATCACGTCGCCAGCGGCCAGCACCTTTTCATCCGAACCGGCTTCGAGACCGATGTACTGGTCGCCGAGCAGTCCGGCGGTCTGGATCTTGGCCGTCGAATCCTTGGGGAACTTCACGTGCTCGTCGATTTCCATGGTCACGACGCCAAGATAGGTCTTGGGATCGAGCGAGATGCGCTTGACCCGACCCACCGTGACGCCAGCGCTGCGCACGGGTGCGCGGGGCTTCAAGCCGCCGATGTTGTCAAAGGTGGCGCTCAGCGTGTACCCCTTGTTCTGGCCGAAGCTGGCCAGGTTGGCGGCCTTGAGCGCGAGGAACAATGCCCCTGCGATGCCGAGCAGCACAAACAGCCCGACCATTGTTTCAATACCCTTCTTGCTCATCTTGTTTTCTCCGGTCGATTCGTCACGGCGTCGAGAACATCCACGCGGTGAGCATGAAGTCCAGCCCCAGCACCGCGAGTGACGACACCACCACGGTGCGCGTGGTCGCATAGGCTACGCCTTCGGGCGTGGCCTCGGTTTCATGGCCCTGGTACAGCGCCACTGCGGTGCACAC
>JANOPR010000406.1:0-5593 GCA_031421955.1 Burkholderiales bacterium | reverse complement strand
TTGGCCGCACGGCTGGCGCATGGCTACTCGGCTGGTGGCGCACGGTGCACCTGACCGCGGTGCTGATGGTGCTGGCCCTGTCGCCGTCGAGCTACCACGCCGAACACCGGCGCGCGCTGGCGCGCCAGATCTACCTCGGCGCGACGCAGTCGCTGTTGTGGTTCACCGTGCTGTCCACGCTGATCAGCCTGGTCGTGATCCGCATCGTGCTGGTCACGGCGCTGAGCTACGGGCTGTCGCAATACGCGCTCGAGATGGTGGTGCGCGTGCTGGTGCTGGAACTGATCCCGCTGGCGGCCGCACTGTTCGCCGCCCTGCGTTGCACGATCCCGCTGGCCACCGAGATCGCCGCCCTGCGCGCTCGGGGGCATTGGAACGAGGCCGCTGCGCGCGGCGTGGACCCGCTGCACAGCGAAGTCCTGCCGCGCGTGGTGGCCGGTGTCTTCTGCTCGCTGCTGCTGGCCGCGGTGAGCTGTGTCGTCACGCTCGTCGTCGCCTACCTGTCCACCTACGGCTTCACCACCGCGGGCTTTGCCGCCTACACGCGCACCGTGGGTCATGTGTTCAGCCCCGCGGTGTCGCTGATCTTCGGCCTGAAGATGCTGTTCTTCGGTGTTACGGTGGCGCTGATGCCGATTGCAGCCGCGCTCGACGCGGCGCCGCGCATGCGCACGAACACCAGCGTCGAACTGCAGGGTCTGGTGCGCATGTTCCTGGCCCTCGTGATCATCGAGGGCGCCTCCCTGGTGGGAAACTACTACTGAGTTGCCGCCCGAGCCATGACTGACAACGCCGCTCCTGCAGCCCCCGCGCCGGTACCGAACGTGGAGTTC
Organism: Burkholderiales bacterium; assembly: GCA_031421955.1. Classification (GTDB taxonomy): domain Bacteria; phylum Pseudomonadota; class Gammaproteobacteria; order Burkholderiales; family Burkholderiaceae_C; genus CADEEN01. Next base: position 4,760 of record JANOPR010000406.1, on the reverse strand, counting down.
AAGGCCGCCTTGTTGTTGGCCCTGTTCGTTGCGCTCGTGCTGGGCACGGTGGTGTATCTGCTGTACTCACGCGGCAGCTTCGAGGCGACGCAGCAGCTGGTGCTGGCGGCCGACGATTCCGAAGGCGTGCGTGTGGGCATGGACCTGAGTTTTGCGGGCTTTCCGATCGGCCGCGTGCGCCGCATCGAGCTCGCGCCCGACGGCGCCGCGCGCATCGTCATCGAAGTGCCGCTGCGCGACGCGCATTGGCTGCGCGAGAGCAGCGTATTCATCCTGCTGCGCAACGTCGTCGGCAGCGCCAGCCTGAAGGCCTACAGCGGCGTGCTCACCGACCCCCCGCTGCCCGGCGGCGCCCAGCGCAAGGTGCTGGTCGGCGACACCAGCGCCGAGCTGCCGCTGCTGGTTTCCAACGCGCGCGCGTTGATGCAGAACCTGACCCAGCTCTCCGCGAGCGACTCGGCCCTGGCCGAGAGCCTGAAGAACGTGCAGGCGCTGACGGCGAAACTGAACGAGCCGCGCGGCGCCGCCGGCGTGCTGCTGGGCGATGGGGCCGAGGCGCGCAAGCTGGCCACCGCGCTGGACCGGCTCAACCAGCTGCTGGCACGGCTGGACGGCATGGCCGTCAAGGCCGATGCGCAGGTGCTGGGGCCCGCCGGCCTCGTGCACGAGAGCCGGGCCACGGTGCTGCACCTCCACGCCATGCTCGGCGACGCCCGCACCACGCTCAAGCGCGTCGACGCCGTGCTCGCCGAGGCGCAGGCCGTGGCGGCGAATGCCCGCGTGGCCACGAACGACCTCGGCGCGCTGCGCGCGGAGGTCGACGCGACGGTGCGCAAGGTCGAACAACTGGTCGACGAAGTGAATCGCAAGTGGCCGTTCGCGCGCGACACCGAGCTGAAGCTGAAATGACGCCATGGCCACCCGCAACACCGAGCTGGCGAGTCGTCGTCGCCGGCGCCGCCCTGCTGGCCGGCTGCGCCAGCGGCCCGCCGCCGCCGGAATGGCAGGGCAACGCCAAGGCGGCAGTCGACAGCACGGTGCGCGCGGCGTTGACGGGTGACAGCCGCCTCGAAGCGCGGGAGTTCGAGCGCGCGCGCGATGAGCTGGCGCGCACCGGCCGCCCCGACTGGATGGCGCGCGCCGAGCTGATGCGCTGTGCCGCGCACACGGCCAGCCTGGCCTTCGAGCCGTGTGCAGGCTTTGAGCGCTGGCGCAGCGACGCCGCGGCCGCGGAGCTCGCCTACGCCGAGCACCTTGCCGGGCGCAGCCTGCAGCGCGACGAAATCGCACGCCTGCCCGCCGCACAGCAGGCCGCAGCCGGGGCAATTGCCGGTGGCGCCGCAGCGACCGCCGACGTTCGCGCCATCAACGACCCGCTGTCGCGATTGATTGCCGCAGCCTTGCTCTTGCGCGCCGGCAAGGCCAGCCCCGAGACGATCGAGCTGGCCACAGAGACCGCCTCCGCGCAGGGCTGGCGGCGGCCGTTGCTCGCCTGGCTGCAGGTGCAGGCGCTGCGCGCCGAGCGGGCCGGAGCGACGCAAGAGGGCCAGCGCGTGCGCCGACGCATCGAACTCGTGCAGGGCGGCAAGTAGCGCTGCAGGCGGTCCGGCCGGCCCGGCCCATCGCGCACTCGCAGTGCCTGACGCAAGGCTCGCCCCCCGGCGCCTGCGGTCGTGGGCGTGAACCTGTGCGCATGAGACGATCCCGCCATGGTGCGTCGTGTCGTGAACCTGCTGTTTTGGCGCTCGCTGTCGGCGCTGTTCCTGCTGCTGGGGCTGATCGGCGTCTTCGTACCCGGACTGCCGACCGTGCCCTTCCTGCTGGTGGCGGCCTGGGCCGGCGGCAAGGGCTGGCCGGCACTGGAAGCCTGGCTGTTGAACCACCCGCGCCATGGTCCGCCGATCCGGCGCTGGCGCGACCACCGCGCCGTGCCGCGCCGCGCCAAGTGGCTGGCGAGTGCCTCGATGGTGCTCAGCGTGGTGCTGATCGGGCTGTCGACCGCGCACGTGGCGCTGAAGGTGGGCGTGGCGCTGATCCTGGCCAGCGTGGCGTGCTGGCTGTGGCTGCGGCCTGAGCGCTAGCGCCGGGCGCCGGTGCGGCGCAGTAGCCCGGCCACGGCCGCCTGCCCGCGCTGCTCGGCATGCGCCAGCGGCGTCACGCCCTGGGCGTCGGCGAGGTTGACCTGGGCACCGGCTGCCACGAGCAGGCGCACGATCTCGGTGTGCGCCGCGCCGCCATCGCCCAGGATGACGGCTTCGAGCAGGGCGGTCCAGCCCAGGCGATTCACGTGGTCGACGTCGATCTTCGTCTTCAGCAACTCACGCACAACGTCGACATGGCCGTGGTGTGCCGCCGGAATGAGCGCCGTGCCGCCATACCGGTTGGTGCTCTTCAGGTCGGCGCCGGCGGCCAGGGTCAGGCGCAGGATCTCGAGCCGGCCTTCGGCGCCGGCGTAGAGAAAGGCCGAGTCCTGCAACTCGTCCTTCAGGTTCACGTTGGCGCCGCGCGCGATCAGCAGCCGGGCGGTCTCGACACGGTTGGCATGCGTCGCGGCGAGCAAGGCGCTGCGCCCGCGGCTGCCGACCGCGTCGACCGGCGCGCCCGTGTCGAGCAACCGGCGCAGCGCGGCGACGTCGCCGGCCTCGGCCGCGGCAACCAACGCATCGGCCGCGGCCCACGCGTGCAGCGGCAGCGCAAGCCATGCAGGCCCCGCGATCAGGCAGCAGCGCCGGCGTAGACCGCAGGGACTCAACGGCAGTGGCATGGCCGATTGTGCGGGGGGTGCAGCGCCGCATGGCCAGCTCCCTACGTTGGACCGTTGCCGCGCCCGCGCGGCCCGCGTATCGTGGCCGCTCGACACCCTTGGAGCGCGAAATGAACAAGCCCCTTGAACTGCACGCGGCCGGCGACGTGATGAGCTCGAGCTTCCCCGGCTGGTCGCATTGCCGCTGGCGCCTGCTGGCCGAGGGCGACTCGTGGTTCTCGCTGGGCGCGATCAACGCGCTGACCAGCGCCAACTTGCTGCAGTCGATGGAGTTCAGCAGCTTCACCGCCGCGGCGCATTGCGCCTACCCCGGCGACACGCTGCGACGCATGGCCGCGTTCCTCAACGACCCGCAGTTCAGGCAGATGCTGGCCGGTGCGGTGTCCTGGCGCTGGGACGCCATCCTGCTCTCGGCCGGCGGCAATGACCTGATCGAGGCCACGGGCGTGGCGCCCGGCAGCGCGCCCCACCTGCGCCTGCTGCGCAACAGCTCGGAATGGGGACCGGCCGCGCAGGGGGCGGCACGCTACCTCAATGCCCAGGGCTGGCAGACGTTCAGCGACTACTTCCGCGCCAACCTCGACGCGATCGTCAAGCTGCGCGACAGCAAGACCGGTCCGGACGGCAATGCCGGGCGCCCGCTGTGCCTGCACACCTACGCCAGCCCGACGCCGCGACCGAGCGGCGCGGGGCTGGGCAACGGACCCTGGCTGATGCCGGCGCTGCAGGCCTATGGCATTGCGCAAGCCGACTGGTCCGCGCTGGCAGCGCTGCTGCTCGGCCAGCTGGCCGACCTGATGCTGGACTGCGCAGCCGACACCGCACGTTTTCCCGCGCTGCATGTCTTCGACACCCGATCGCTCGCAATCGACCCCGCGTCGCCAGGCACGACTGGTGCCAGCGGCGACTGGCTCAACGAGATCCACCTCACGCGGGCCGGCTGTCGCAAGGTGGCACTGCCCTGGTGCGCGCAGATCGAACAGGTCATGATCGCCAACCCCTGAGGGCCCGCGCCGGCGCACCCATCGCAGTTGCTGCACCGCACATCACGCGACCCACGACGCATGAACCGGTGTGGCCGAGCAGCCGCCGCAGATCCGGCTTTGCCGGTCCGCCGGCGGCGCCCCCTCGAGGGGGAGGCGCCGAAGGCGCTTCGGGGGTGGTTCACATCAGGCCTTGCAGGACTGCTGCTGCTTGCTGTAGTCGGTGGCCGTCTGCACGACCGTGGTGCCCGCGATCGCGTTCTTGGCCTTCACGCCATGTTCCAGCGCCAAGCGGAAATCGTACTTCTCGAAGAAGGCCTGGAACATCTCCCCGCCCAGCGTGCCCACCGCGCGCAGTTCGTCGCTGGCCGTATTCCACTCGAGCTCGATCATCGCCAGTGGTTGCGGCGCCGGGCCGCTGATGACCTTGCCGCCCTGCGTCGGGTCGTAGCGGGAGTTGTCACCACAGCAATGCACCACGTGGGCCGGTTCGTCGGCCTGGCCCTTGCGGATGTTGATGAAGCTGATCTGCGGCGTGGGGTACATCAGTTTGTGCGCGCAGATGGCCGAGTACGCGACGATGCTGTGGCGCGGGCCGATGCCTTCCAGTGATTGGTAATGCTGCTTCTTCTCGTTGCTCAACTCCACCGGCCTGGCCGCGCGCGGCAACGCCATCAGGAACACGGGTGTCGACTCGTAGGGGTAGTTGAAGATGTGCGCCGCGCCCGCAGCCAACTGCCGGCTCTTGAATGGGCGCCCGAACTTGTCGACCAGCAGCGTGCGGCTGTACTTGTGCACCGCAAGCGGCGCCTGTGCATTCGCAAGCGTCAGCGGCCCGCTCAGGCAGGCTGCGCTCAGGCACGCGGCCCAATGCAGCACGTCGCGCCGATCGACCTGCGCCTCAAGGGCCGCACTGTCTTGCCACGGTGATGAACCCATGCAGCCCCCCGGAGTCGCTTCGGTAGCGGCTGAAAAATAGCATGAAGTCCCCTGTCGGCCAACCGGGTAGCCAG
>JANOPR010000405.1:0-8250 GCA_031421955.1 Burkholderiales bacterium | reverse complement strand
CGGCTCATGTCGAAGCTCAATGACTCGCGCAGCATGCCGCGCGGGCCGGCACCCTGGGTGCCCGTCCAGAGCTTGGCGCTGATGGGTCCGAAGTCGCCGACGAACTCGCCCACGTCGATCCGGCCTTGGCTGCCGATCAGTTTGAAGCCGTTGTCGTAGCCGGTGTTGTTGATGCGCGAGCCCCAGAGGTGGGCCAGCGAGCCATCGGCCCATTGGCAGAAGGCATGGACCACGTTGGCGCCCTCGTTGGCGCGATCCTCGTAATGCGGCGCCAAGAAGCGCAGCGCCTGCACGTGGCTCGGCAACTCGAATCCATGAAACGACATCGCCTCGAAGACGAGGTGGATCGCCATGTCCGCGGTGATGCCGCTGCTCTGGTAGGCGGCCGGCGTCGGGTTCTTGTCCTGCAGCACATGGTGCGACTGCTGCAGCGCGCCGATGCGCCCCTCGGCCACCCATTGCGCGGCGGCCTGGGCCGCCGGGTCGTAGTGGCGTTGGAAGGCGACTTGCACCAGCGCGTGGCTTGCGGCGGGCAGCGCCACACACAACGAGGCCGCCTCGGCCACCGAACCCGCCAGGGGTTTTTCGACCAGCACCCGGATGCCCTGGCCGGCCAGGCACAGGCAGTCGCGGGCATGGTCCTGGGTTCGGGAGGCGACCACGCAGGCGTCGAGTGCGGCGTGCCGCGCCATGGCTTCGGGGGACTCGAAGGCAGCAACTTGCGCGGTCCAATCCGGCGCCGCCCACTGGGCCAGCCTGTCCTGCGCGGTGCCAAGCGCGGGCGCGAACCGGTCGCCGATGGCGACCAACGCGACTTCACCTGCCAAGGCGCGCCGCGTCAGGTTCTCCAGATGCACCAGGCCCATGCGGCCTACACCGAATATTCCGACCCGCAAGCGTTTCTGTGTCATGGCCGCCCAGATGAACATCAAGGCGGCGGTCAAGGCACGACCACCGCAAGCCTGGGAGTATTTTCGATGGGTGGATTGCGGTCAAACCGCGGCGCAGGCGCGACGCCGAGCGCGCCGACCAGGGCGCCCGACGCCTCAGGCGCCGATCACGTGGCAGTCCCCGCGCACGCTGACCAGGTGCCGCACCTGCTGGGCCAGGGAGCCGAACACCTTGCCGGCGAGGCTGGGGCGCGCATCCTGTCCCAGCACGATCCGGTCGCAGCCGAGCTCGCGGGCCACAGCGGCGATGGTCTCCGCGCTGCGGCCGATCCTCACACAGCTGGTAAAGGCCACATTGCTTCGCTCGAGCAAGGCTTGCGCAGGTGCGAGATCGGCCGCGCCAGCCTCCTGCTGGATCTCGTGCAACTCGCCGGCGCCAAAAAAAGCACCGACATGGCCGCTCAGCAGCGGCTGCACGCTCAGCAAGTGCACCTCGACCGGCTCAAGCGCATAGAGGCGCACGGCCTCCGCCAGCGCTGACGTAAGCCTGGCATGGTTGCTGCCGTCCACCGGGATCAGGATCTTTCGCATGGGGTCTCCCTTGGAATCAACCAGCGGCTTGCTCGGCAGCGGGCACGATGGCAGGCGTCGCGGTGCGGCCCGACAGCCATTTGCCGGTGAGTACGACGAGCATGGCGCCGACGGCCGGAGCCAGCATGTGCACCACCGAATGGCTGGCCATCCAAGTCTCGACGGCCGGATCGGAGACAGCCATCTCGCCGGCCACCCATCCCAGCAACGCCGCGCCGACGGTGATGATCACCGGGTAGCGGGTCATGAGCTTGAGGATCAGCGTGCTGCCGTAGATGATCAACGGGATGCTGATGACCAGGCCGATCACGAGCAGCGACACGTTGCCCTTGGCGGCAGCCGCCACGCCGATCACGTTGTCCAGGCTCATCACCAGGTCGGCGACGATGATGGTCTTAATCGCGCCAGCCAGGTTGGAGTGGGCGTGGAGGTCGTCGTCACCGTCGTCGGCCTTGAGCAACCCCACGCCGATCCACACCAGCAGCGCGGCGCCGATCAGCTTGAGGTAGGGCAGGCTCAGCAGGTAGACCGCGAAGAATGTCAGCACCAGGCGCAGCGCGATCGCGCCGACACTGCCGAAGAGGATGGCCTTCTTCTGCTGCGCCGGTGGCAGCGAACGGCTGGCCAGCGCAATGACCACCGCGTTGTCGCCGCTGAGGACGATATTGATCATGATGATCTGGGCCAGCGCGATCCAGAACTCGGGGGAGGCAAATGACATCGTGATTCCTGAAAGCATTCGGGAGCCGCCCATCGGCCCCGACCAAATTCAGGTTAGGCGGGTCGGCTTTCGCCTTTCTGCCGCCCGGCTGTCAGGAAGATGTCGCCCAGCTGTCGCCAGGCTTACGGCGTGGCGCTGTCGCGGGCCGGGAAGAACACGCTGAAGGTGTTGCCGACGCCGTCGTCGTCCTTCTCCAGCGTGATGCTGGCACCGTGCAGCGTGGCGATCTCGCTGACGATTGCCAGCCCAAGGCCGCTGCCCTCAGCAGGGGTGCCCAGCAGGCGGTGAAAGCGCTCGAAGATGCGGCCGCGTTCCTCGACCGGGATGGCCGGGCCGTCGTCGCTGATCGAGAGTCGGCCGCGCCCGCCCTCGGCGACGCCGACCGCGACCGTGACGCGGCCGCCGCGGGCGCTGTAGCGCACCGCGTTGTCGATCAGGTTGTTAGTCAATTCGCGCAGCCGATCGGGCTCGGCGTCAATCGGCACCATGCGACCTGCACCCTCGAAGCCGAGATCGACACCTTGCTTGATCGCCAGCGGCACCCACTCCATGCTGATCTCGAGTGCGAAGGCATCCAGGTCCAGCGCCTGCAAGTGCACGGCTTCGATGGCGCCGGGTTCGTTGCGTGCCAGTGACAGCAACTGCTGTACCAGTCGCGACATCCGGTCCACGCCGACATAGAGCTGAGCCAGCGAGTGACGCACGCGTTGGGGGTCCTCCTCGCGCAGCGCCAGTTCGATCTGTGCCTTCAGCCCGGCGACAGGCGTTTTGAGCTGGTGTGCGGCGTCGGCGATGAAGCGGGTCTGGAAATTCAGGGTCTTGCCCAGGCGCTGCATCAGGTCGTTGACTTCGACGACCAGCGGGCGCACTTCGCCCGGCACGTTGTCCATCTCGACCGCCGTGAGGTCACGGTGCGAGCGGTCCGAGACCTCGCGCTGCAGCGCCTTCAAGGGCACCAGGCCGCGCGAAACGCCGAAATACACCGCCGCCGTGGCCATCAGGATCAGCAGCAATTGCGGCACGACGACATTGGCCAGGATTTCCCAGGCCAGGTGGTTACGCTTGTTCATCGTCTCGGCGACCTGCACCAGGACCATGCCCGTCGACCCGCCACCGCCATCGACCGGCATCCAGGACGCGACGACGCGCACCGGCTGGCCGTGCAGGCGGTCGCCGTAAAAGATCGCCCTGTCGCCTTTCCTCAGTTGCGCTGCCGGGGCCGCGAGGTCTGCATCGCCGCCTATCAAGGATCCTGTTTCCGTCGAAACGCGGTAGGCGACGCGATCGTCCTCGTCGGTGAGCAGGATTCTTTCGGCAGCCGGCGACATCTCGATGCGCGGACCACTGCCGTTGGCCTTGACATGCAGCGCGACCTCGCGGGCGATTTCCTGCAATGAGCGGTCATGCGCGCGGTTGGAGAAGCTGACCGAGGTCCAGTAGGTCACGGCGGTATCGAGCACCAGCAGCGCCAGCAGTGGCCCGAGCAGCCAGCGCAGCAGCTTGGATTGCAGCCGCGGCTCAGGGCGACGCATCGACGCGTTCCATCAGGTAGCCCATGCCGCGCACGGTGCGGATCTCGCAGCCCAGCGGCTCGAGCTTCTTGCGAATCCGGTAGACGTAGACCTCGATCGCATTGGTCCCGACCTCGTCGCCCCAGCCGTAGAGGTGGTTGACCATGTGCTCCTTGCTGACCACGCGGCCCTCGCGCATCAGCAGCAGTTCAAGCACCGCCAGCTCGCGGGCAGAAAACTCCACCGGCTGGTCGTCATAGAAGACCCGCCTGCCCACCGTGTCCAGACGCAGCCGGCCATGCTGGAGGGACAACGTGGACTGGGTGCCGCGACGCAGCAGGGCCCGAACCCGCGCCTCCAGCTCCGGCAGGTCGAAGGGCTTGGCCAGGTAGTCGTCGGCGCCCAGGTCCAGGCCGCGCACGCGGTCGGCCAGCGTGTCCAGTGCGGTGAGCATCAACACCGGAACTTGCGACTTGCGCCCACGCAGCCGGCGCAACACGTCCAGGCCGCTCAGGCCGGGCAAGCCGATGTCGAGGATCACCAGGTCGTAGGCCTGCATCGCCAGCGCGGTGTCTGCCTGCTCGCCAGTGGCGGCGACGTCCACGGCGTAGGCGGACTGGACCAGCGCCCGGCTCAGCGCGTCGGCCAGCATCTTGTCGTCTTCAACGAGAAGTATTCGCACGGCCGTGGAAGGTTCGGCAAAGGTCGACCATCGTAAGCGAGCCTGCGCGCGGTGCGACGGCGAGATTCAGGCCGGCGTCGCCGTCATGCTCGGAGCCCAGCCGCGCCCGCGGATCGACCAAGGCGGCCTCGAACTGCTCGACAAACGGGCCCACATACAAGCCGTCCGTCAATGCGTGATGCACCGCCATCGAAAGCGACAGCCATTGCCGCGCGCCGTCGATTTCGACACGGCCACAGGCCGCGCGGCGCGGCCAGGTGTCGAGATTGCGGAATGCGCTCATGGTGCCTTCCAGCCGTTCACTCTTCCTGCATCAGCCGCCAGGCAGCGAGCAAACCAAGGGCAACGTTGCCCAGTGCCACCGTGCCGACCAGCCACAGGGCCGACGTGCTCAAGGGCAGCGCGCGCATCAGCCAGGCGCACAGCGACGACAGGACGTTGAACGCCAGCATCAGCCAGAACAGCGGCTTGTCGGGTTGCCATAGTCGGCGCAGCTTCATCGTCGGGCGGGAAGTGTCGGCGGCAAAGCCTACCCCAACAGCGGGCACGCCCGGCCGGCGCGACCGTGCGTAAGATGCGCCGCAATGAACATCCTGATCCTCGGCGCCGGGCGCGTTGGCGAGAGCGTGGCCGAGAGCCTGGCTTCCGAGCAAAACGACATCACGGTCATCGACACCGACCCGGCCCGGCTGGCTGCACTGCAGGACCGACTGGACCTGAAGGGCGTGGCCGGCAATGGCATCCAGCCTTCGGTGCTGCGCGAGGCCGGCATCGCCGATGCCGACCTGTTCATCGCCTGTGCGCCACTGGACGAAACCAACCTGGTGGCCTGCAAGCTGGCGCACCAGCTGTTCAACGTGCCGACGACCATCGCGCGCATCCGCAGCCCCGAATTTGAAGACGGCACGCCGCTGATGACGGGCCGCGACGGCTTCGCGGTCGACCGCGTGATCTGCCCCGAAGAGTCGGTCACGCGCACGATCGGCAAACTGATCGAGTACCCTGAAGCGCTGCAGGTGCTGGAGTTCGCCGAGGGCCTGCTCAGCCTGGTGGCGGTGCGGGCGGTGGCCGGCGGGCCGCTGGTGCAGCACGCCCTGGCCGAGATTCCGCAACTGGTGCCCGGCGCCGAGATGCGCATCGTGGCCATCTACCGCCAGGACAAGCCGCTCAGCGAGCTGATCGGCAGCACCCGCATCGAGCCCGGCGACGAAGTCTTCGTGCTCGCCGCCACCGGCCGGCTGCGCCAGGTGCTGGGCGCGCTGCGCAAGATGGACCGGCCGGTCAGGCGCGTCATGATCGCCGGCGGCGGCAAGGTCGGCCTGCGCCTGGCGCGCCAGTTGCGTTGCCAGGTGCAGGTCAAGATCATCGAAACCAACCGCGCGCGCTGCGACTACCTGAGCTCGCAACTGCCCGGCGACACGCTGGTGCTGCACGGCGACTCGACCGACGAGGAGCTGATGGCCGATGAGAACGTGCAGGACATGGACCTGTTCCTGGCCCTGACCAACGACGACGAAGACAACATCATGGCCGGCCTGCTGGCCAAGCGCATGGGCGCGCGCCGCGTGCTGGCGCGGTTCAACCGCAAGGCCTACGCCGACCTTGTGCAGGGCACCACGATCGACATCGCGCTGTCGCCGGCGCATGCCGTGATCGGCGAGCTGCTGGCCTATGTGCGGCGCGGCGACGTGGAGGCGGTGCATTCACTGCGCCGCGGCGCGGCCGAGGCGCTCGAAGCCGTGGTGCGCGGCGACGCCGGCTCGTGCAAGATGGCCGGCCGGCGCGTCGAGCAGATCCAACTGCCGCACGGGGTGCAGATCGGCGCCATCGTGCGCGGTCTGCCGGTGCCGGGCCACGCGGACAGTCTGGCGCTGGGCGACAAGCGGGGCAATGCGGCACCCGAAGTCCTCATCGCCCACCACGACACCGTGATCCAGAGCGGCGACCGCGTGGTGGTCTTCATGCCAAGCAAGAAACAGGTGCGCGAGGTGGAAAAGCTGTTCCAGGTCTCGGCCACCTTTTTCGGCTAGCCCGAGCTCATGCAGAGCGTCCTGCCGGTCCTTGCCCTCCTGGGCGGCATCGTGATGATGTTCGCGATGACCATGTTGGTGCCGTTGGCCTTTGCCTTCTTCGGCGACGACGCCGCACTGCGCGCCTACGACGGCGCGATCCTGATCACGTTCTTAAGTGGCCTGGCGCTGTTCCTGGCCTGCCGCCGCTTCAAGCGCGAGTTGCAGCCGCGCGACGGCTTCCTGCTGGTGAGCCTGGTCTGGACCGTGCTGCCGGCCTTCGGTGCCCTGCCGCTGCTTTTCCACATCCCCGGCCTGTCGTTCACCGATGCCTACTTCGAAGCCGTGTCGGGCCTGACCACCACCGGCGGCACCGTGCTCACCGGCCTGGATGCGCTGCCGACCTCGATCAACGTCTGGCGCTGCTTCATGGTGCTGATCGGTGGCATGGGCATCCTGGTGCTGGCCGTGGCGATCCTGCCCTTGCTCGGCGTGGGCGGATCGCAGTTGTTCAAGGCCGAAACGCCGGGCCCGATGAAAGACCAGAAGCTCACGCCGCGCATTGCCGAAACCGCGCGCGGCCTGTGGGTGGTGTATTTCGCGATCGCGCTGGCCTGCTTCCTGGCTTTCCGAATCGCCGGCATGGGCTGGGCCGACGCCTTCATGCACATGTGCTCGACGATGGGCCTGGGCGGCTTTGCGGCCTACGACGCCAGCTTCGGCTACTGGAATTCGCCGGCCATCGAAGCGGTGGCGATCGTCTTCATGCTCATTGCCGGCGTCAACTTCGCGCTCTACTTCGTGGCCTGGAAGCGGCGCAGCCTGTGGGGCGTGTGGCGCGATGCCGAGGCGCGGCTGTTTGTCGTCACGATGATCGTGTCGGTGTTGGGCATCGCGGCCTTCCTCAGCGTGCACCAGGTCTATCCGAGCTTCACCGAGGCGCTGCGCCACGCCGCGTTCAATGTGGTTTCGATCGCCACCACCACCGGCTTTGCCTCGGTCGACTACGCGCAGTGGCCGATTTTCGCGCCGGTGCTGATGCTCCTGCTGTCCTGCTTTGCCACCTGCGCGGGCTCCACCGGCGGGGGCATCAAGATGATCCGCGCCATGCTGCTGCTCAAAGGAGCGCGGCGCGAACTCAAGCGCATCGTGCACCCGCGGGCCGTCGTGCCGGTCAGGCTGGGTGCGGCGCTGGTCGATGCCCAGGTGCTGTCGTCGGTGCTGGCCTTCATGCTGATCTATGGCGCGGTGATGGTTGCAGCCACCATGCTGCTGCTGTTTTCGGGCCTCGACGTGGTGACTGCGTTTACCGCGGTCCTGGCCAGCATCAACAACACCGGCCCCGGCCTCGGCGAGGTCGGCCCGGCCGGAAACTTTCAGGGCCTGACGGACTTTCAGACCTGGGTCTGCTCGATCACGATGCTGCTCGGCCGGCTGGAACTCTTCTCGATCCTGGTCCTGTTCACCGCCTCCTTCTGGCGCAAGTAGTTCAAGCGCGCTATCGTGACGCCATGAAACCCGCCCTCGACTTCTACTTCGACTTCTCGTCGCCGTTCTCGTACATCGCCAGCGAATGGGTCGAGGCTGTGGCTGCGCGCCACGGCCGCGCGGTGCAGTGGCACGCGATCCTCCTGGGCGCGACGTTCCAGGCCGCCGAGCTGAAAAGCCCCGTGTCCTACCCGATGAAGCGCGAATACTCGATCCGCGATTTCGGCCGCTCGGCGCGCTTCGCCGGCCTGCCCTACGTGATGCCGGCCAAGTTCCCGATCCCAACCCAGAACGCCGCGCGCATCTTCTGGTGGCTGCACGACACCGAGTCGCCCGAACGCGCGGTGGCCTGGGCCCA
>JANOPR010000404.1:0-2261 GCA_031421955.1 Burkholderiales bacterium | reverse complement strand
CCGGTGAAGGTGTCTCCCGCGCCGATCGTATCGGCGACCTGGACCGCGTGGCCCGCGACCGCAAGCGTTGGCCGGCCGCGGCGAAACAGCGCGCAGCCGGCGGCGCCGAGGGTCACCGCGACGGCGCCGGCGCCGCGCGCGAGCAGCGCCTCGGCGCTTTCGACAGTCGGCGTGCCCACCGGCGTGCCGGCCAGCAGGCGCAGCTCGGTCTCGTTGGGCGTGAGCAGGTCGCACAGCGCGAGCACTTCATCGGGCAGTGGCTGGGCCGGCGCGGGGTTGAGCAGGGTGAGTGCCCCTCCCCTGCGGGCGTGCGCGAACGCGGCGTGCGTCGCCACCTGAGGCACCTCGCATGAGGCCATCACCACGCGCGCCCGGCCAAGGGCCGCCGCCGCGGCGTCGGCGTGGCGTGCCGCGAGGCCGGCGCCGGCACCCGGCGCGACGGCGATGCTGTTGTCGCCATCGTCGAAGACGAGGATCTGCGCCACGCCGCTGGGCTCGCCGTTCGCTACCTCGACCATCGAGGCATCGATGCCTTCGCGCGCCCACAGGTCGAGCGCCATACGGCCGAAGTCATCGTTGCCGATGCGCGCGATGAGCGCGACTTGGGCGCCCTGGCGCGCGCACGCGATCGCCGCGTTCGAGCCCTTGCCACCGGGGCCGATCGTGAAGCCGCTGGCCATCAGGGTCTCGCCGCGCGCGATCGGGCGCGGCACGCGCGACACCAGGTCGGCGTTCCAACTGGCCAGGCAGATGACGTCGGCGGTCATCTCGGGCCTGCGCCGGGCCGCTCCCAAGCGGCCCGAGCTCCCCTCGGGGGGCGCGAGCGGAGCGAGCTTGGGGCCGTCATTTCACGCCATAGCCCATCGTCTGCGGCAGCCACAGCACGATCTGCGGGAAGAGCGTCATGGCCAACAGCAGCAGCAAGAGCATCACGATGAAGGGCCAGCCCTCCTTCATCATTTCGCCGATCGGGATGCCGGTGAGCGCCTTGATCACGAAGAGCAGCATGCCGAAGGGCGGGTGGATCAGGCCGATCATCATGTTCAGCACCACCAGCACGCCGAAGTGCACCAGGTCGATGCCGAGCAGCTTGACGGCGGGCAGCAGCATCGGCACGAAGACCAGCAAGAGCACCGAGACGTCGAGGAAGCAGCCCAGCACCAGGAACATGACATTGACGAAGAGCAGGAACTGCACCCGCGACAGCTGCATTGAATCGACCCACTGGGCCATCGCCTGCGGCACGCCTTCGGCCGTGAAGGCGTAGTTGAGCAGGAAGGAGCCGGCGAGGATCAGGGTGATGACGGCGCTGGAGCGCGTCGATTCGAGCACCACAGCGAACAATTGGCGCCAGCTCAGCGCGCGGTAGAACAGCGTGGCCAGGATCAGCGCATGCGCCGCGGCCACCGCCGCGGCCTCGGTGGGCGTGAAAGCACCCGAATAGATGCCGCCGAGCAGCACGATCGGCATTGACAGCGGCAGCGCGCCGCGGAACAGCACCGTCGGCCACTCGCGCAGCGGCACGGGGGCCTCGCGCGGCATGTTGCGGCGCACGGCGATGACCTGGACCACGACCATCATCAACAGCGCCATCAGCACGCCGGGCACCACCCCGCCGAGGAACAGCGCCCCCACCGAGGCGCCCGACACCAGCGCGTAGATCACCATCGGGATCGACGGCGGAATCATCGGCCCGAGGGTGGCGCTGGCCACCACCACGGCGCCGGCGAAGCCGCGCGAGTACTCGGGTTTTTTGAGCATCTGCTTGATCGTCACCAGGCCCGGCCCGGCGGCGTCGGCGATGGCGCTGCCGCTCATGCCGGAGAAGATCACGCTGACGAGGATGTCGACCTGCGCCAGCCCGCCGCGCAGGCGCCCGACGAGGATGCGGCAGAAGTCGAACAGGCGCTCGCTGACCGTGCCGGCGTTCATCACGTTGGCCGCCAACACGAACATCGGCACCGCCAGCAGCACATAGCTGTTGTACAGGCCGTTGCAGACCTGCTCGGCCGCCAGGCCGAGGTCCTGCTGCTTGACGACCAGGTAGGCGATGCCCGAAGCGATCATCGAAAAACCGATCGGCATGCGCAACAACATGCCGGCCAGCAGCACGCCGCCCAGGGCCCACAGGCCGGCGGTCATGCCGCGGGTATCCCCGCGTCTTCGAGGTCCAGCCCCCGCAGCGCGCGCCAGATGCCGATGGCGCTGCGCACGACCAGGGCGGCCAGCAGCATCACGAAGGGCAGGAAGACCCACATGAA
>JANOPR010000403.1:0-3904 GCA_031421955.1 Burkholderiales bacterium | reverse complement strand
CTCGAGCGCGGCGCGGGTGCGCACGGCGGCGTCGTTGAGCGTGTGCAGCACCTCGAGCCCGGCCAGCACGCCATAGTTGCCGTCGAACTTGCCGCCGCTGGGCTGGGTGTCGATGTGGCTGCCCGTGGCCACCGCGGGCAGGCTGTCGTCGGCGCCGGCACGGCGCGCGAAGATATTGCCGATGGCGTCCACGCGCAGCGTGCAGCCCAGCACCAGCGCCCACTGCCTGAACTGTTCACGCGCCTGGCGATCCAGATCGGTCAGCGCCAGCCGGCAGACACCGCCCTTGTCGGTGGCGCCGATGCGCGCCAGCGTCATCAGGCGCTGCCACAGGCGTTCGCCGTCGACTTGCAGCGCGGTGGCCAGGGGCTTGTCGGTGACGGGGTGCATGGTGTCGGCGTTGTGGCGTGGCAGGGGGCGATCATCGCCGCTGGCGCGCCAGGGGTCCATCGGGCCAAGCCGCAAGCGTCTGCAATCGCCGGCTGAAGTCCCGCCCCATGCCCACCGGGCCCGGGGCTGCCCCGCCCTCTTCGTAGAATCCCGCTCCATGCCCCGTGCGCCAGCCGCTGACTCGTCGCAACTCGATCTGTTCGAGCCGGCGCCGCCGCCGACGGTCGCGGCCAGCCAGCCCGCGCCCTTGCCGCAGGCACCCCCGCCGATCGCCCAGCCAGCGGTCGCGGCGCTGGGGCCCGCCACCTTGCGTCACCCGCGGGCCAACCGCGAAGCCTGCCTGAGCGGCCACACGGTGGCCTACGAGTTCCGCCGCGCCCGGCGCAAGAGCATCGGCTTCGTCGTCGGCAGCGACGGCCTCGTGGTCAGCGCGCCGCGCTGGGTCGGGCGCGCCGAGGTCGACGCGGCATTGCAGGAGAAGGCGCGTTGGATCCTGGCCAAGCTGCAGGAGCAGGATGAACGCGCGCGGCGCCTGGCCTCGTCACGGGTCGACTGGCGCGACGGCACCACGATCCCGTTCCTCGGCGAAACCGTGATCGTCGTGCTCGACACCCGCAACACCGGCGCCGTGCTTTATGACGGCCCCGAACTCGCTTCGCTCGCGTCCCCCGAGGGGAGCCAGCGCGACTTGGGGCGGCCCGGCGCCGCGCTGCGCACGGCCGAAAACACCCTGCCCGGCGTGCCGCGCCTGACGCTGCATGTCGGCCTGCCGCAGAGCGCCAGCCCCGAACAGATCCGCGATGCGGTGCAAAGCTGGCTGCAGCGCCAGGCCAAGCGCATCTTCGAGGAGCGTTGCCGCCACTTCGCCGCCCAGCTCGGCGTGCGCATGACCCGGCTGTCGCTCAGCTCGGCCAGCACGCGCTGGGGCAGCGCCGGCGCCGACGGCGCGATCCGCCTGCATTGGCGGCTGGTCCACTTCGCGATGCCGACGATCGACTATGTGGTCGCGCACGAACTCGCGCACCTGCGCGAGATGAACCACAGCGGCGCGTTCTGGGAAGTCGTGCGCTCGGTGATCCCGGACTACGAACAAGCCCGCGGCGCGCTGCGCGAGGACCTGCTGCCGGTGTTCGACTGAGCTCGTCGCCGGTGGCCCGCGCGCGACGCGTCAGGCGACGCTGAAGCGCCAGACGCCGTCGGCGCCCGCGCGCCGCGCCAGCTTGCCGACATGCCAGAGCGCGTGCAGATGGGCAATCGCCTCGCCCATTGCGAACGTGGTCTGGTGCAGGTCGAGCGTGCGCTTGAACAGCACCGGCAGCATGTCCGCCGCGTGGCTTGGAGCCCGGGCACAGGCGGCCAGCACTTCGGCCAGCCGCTCGTCATGGTGCTCGCGCAACTGGCGCACCCGCGCGTGCAGGCCCGTGAAGGGCTTGCCATGCGAGGGCAGCACCAGCGTCTGGGCCGGCAGGCGCTCGTAGCGCGCAATCGAGTCGAGAAACAACGACTAGGCGTCGGACTCTGGCTCGATGTCGTAGACGCTGACTTTGGTTGAGATGCGCGGCAGGATCATGTCGCCGGAAATCAGCAGGCCCTGCTTCGCTCTGTGCAGCGCGATGTGCTCGGGCGCGTGGCCATGGCCCGCGATGCATGTCCATGCATGGCCCCCGATCTCCAGCGTCATGGTGTCCATCAGCCGCCGGTACTGCGGCGGCACCTGCGGCACCATGCCGGCGTAGTAGTTCGAGCGCGCACGCACCTTGGCCAGTGCCTCGGGGTCGGTCATGCCGTGGCTGGCAAAGAAGGCTGCGGCGCGGTCGCCGCCAAAGCCGGTGGTGTTCTGGCTGGCCATGCGAGCGGCATGGAAGTCGGTGGCGCTGATCCACAGGCGGCAGTTCCACCGTTCGGTTAGCCAATGCGCCAGGCCGATGTGGTCGGGGTGCATGTGGGTCACGATCACGCGCAGTACCGGCAGGCCCTCGAGCTGCGTGGCGAAGACCTGCTCCCAGGCCTGGCGCGTGTCGTCATTGGTGATGCCGCAGTCGACGATGCTCCAGCCCTCGATGCCGTCCT
The DNA here is from genome assembly GCA_031421955.1 of Burkholderiales bacterium. Taxonomy (GTDB): domain Bacteria; phylum Pseudomonadota; class Gammaproteobacteria; order Burkholderiales; family Burkholderiaceae_C; genus CADEEN01. The sequence continues at coordinate 1,444 of JANOPR010000403.1, read as the reverse complement.
GGCGGTCGCGCAGCAGCCACAGATTGATGTGATTCAGCGCAAAGGGCAGCGCCATGCGCAGCCAGCGCACGCCGGGCGCGACTTCGAGCGTGGTGCCCGAAGCCGGCAGCGTGTCGCCGAGCGGGTAATGCAGTTCGGATTCGTTCGGGTTCACAGCCGGCCTTACATTTACGTTTACGTCAACGTCAATTCCCGCCGCAGTCTACCGACATGAGTGCCAGCCGCACGTTCACGATCGCCGAATTGGCCGACGAGTTCGACATCACGCCGCGCGCGATCCGCTTCTACGAGGACGTCGGCCTGCTCGAGCCCTCCCGCGCCGGCCGCAACCGCGTCTACACGCAGCGCGACCGCACGCGCCTGAAGCTCACCCTGCGCGGCAAGCGCCTGGGCCTGTCGCTGTCGGAGATCCTGCAGCTGGTGCGGATGTACGACTCCGAAGCCGACACCGCGCCGCAACTCAACGCGTTTCTCGACGTACTGCGCATGCACCGCAGCCAGATCGAGCAGCAACTCGACGACATCCGCGTGATGCTGGCCGAGATCGGGCAGCATGAGCAGCGCTGCAAACGCCTGCTGGCCGGCGCGGCCAAGCTCACGGCGTCGCGATGAAGACGCTCACCCCTGCCGACCCCGGCTTTCGCCAGCGCGTCCATGACTCCTTCGCGCGCCAGGCGGTGATGCACACCCTGGGCGCCTCGCTCGAGGTGGCCGACCCCGGCCATGTCGTGATCGTGATGCCGCACCGGCCCGAGTTGACGCAGCAGCATGGCTTCGTGCATGCCGGCATCGTCTCGACCGCGCTCGATTCGGCCTGCGGCTACGCCGCGTTCTCGCTGATGCCGGCCGACGCAGCCGTGCTGACGATCGAGTTCAAGGTCAACCTGCTCTCACCCGCGCGCGGCCCCTGGTTTCGCTTCGAAGGCCTGGTCATGAAGGCCGGGCGCACGATCAGCGTCGTCGAAGGCAAGGCCTGGCAGCATGCAGCGGGCGGGCCCGAGTCGCTGTGCGCCACGATGACCGCCACCGTGATGACCGTCCAGGGCCGCGGCCTGACGCACTGATGCCGCACCGTAACCCGCCCAAGGAGACCCGACCATGAACACGCTCCCCGGCCTCGACTTCCAGCTCGGCGAAGACATCGACGCGCTGCGCGACGCAGTCCGCACCTTTGCGCAGGCCGAGATCGCACCGCGCGCCGCCGAGATCGACCGCAGCGACCAGTTCCCGATGGACCTGTGGCGCAAGATGGGTGAGCTCGGCGTGCTCGGCATCACCGTGCCCGAAGAGTTCGGCGGCGCCGGCATGGGCTACCTCGCGCACATGATCGCGATGGAAGAAATCTCGCGCGCCAGCGCCAGCGTCGGCCTGAGCTACGGCGCGCACAGCAACCTGTGCGTCAACCAGCTCAAGCGCAACGGCAGCGATGCGCAGCGCGCCAAAT
>JANOPR010000402.1:0-1511 GCA_031421955.1 Burkholderiales bacterium | reverse complement strand
TCCGAGCGAACGCGCGCGCTCGAAGACGCGCGTGAACTTTTCCGGCGGATGCCCACGCTCGCTGCTGTCCAGGCCGACGCCGATGAAGTGCTCGCGCCACGGCAGCGCCGCTTCCAGCGTGGCCAGGGCCTCGTCTTCGCTGAGGTGGCGAAGGAAGCACAGGATCAGCCGGGCGCTCAGGCCCCACTCGGCATGCGCGCGGCGGCAGGCGCGCGTCAGGCCCAGGATCACGGCCTCGATGGCCACGCCGCGCTCGGTGTGCGTCTGCGGGTCGAAGAAGATTTCGGCGTGGACGACGTTGTCGGCCGCCGCCCGCTCGAGGTAGGCGAACGCGAGGTCGAAGAAATCCTGCTCGCTGCGCAGCACCGCCGCGCCGGCGTAATACAGATCGAGAAAGCTCTGCAGGTCAGTGAAGGCATAGGCCGCACGCAGCGCCTCGACGCTAGCGTAGGGCAAGGCGACGCCGTTGCGCTGCGCGAGCTTGAAGATCAGCTCGGGCTCGAGCGAGCCTTCGATGTGGATGTGCAGCTCGGCCTTCGGGCAAGTGCGCAGCAATGCCGGCAGGCGCGCACGGGGAATGAGGTCGAAATCGATCATCGTGTCCTGCAATGCAAGAGGCCGCCTGCGTGGTGCGGGCGGCCTCCATTTTTTCCCAGCAGACGCCGCGGATCCGGCTTCGCCGGTCCGCTGGCGACCTTGCAGGCCGCATGGCCGCGAGACGCGGCCACTCCTCGGCCCGTCCAAGCCGACGCAGGTCGGCTTGGAGCCGCGGGCCTCGGCCCCCTTGAGGGGGAGCGGCGCAGCCGCTTCGGCGGTGGGCCTATTTCCCGCCTGAAGGCACCTTGCCGTCGACGCCCTTGACGTAGAAGTTGATGCCGAGCATGAACTTGTCGTCCGGCGCCTTGTCCTTCTCGACCACGGTCTTGCCCGCCTGGTCCACGACCGGCCCCTTCCAGGGATGCAGGCTGCCGTCTTTCAGGCCGGCCTTGGCGGCCGCGACCTTGGCCTTGACCTCGGCCGGCACCTTGTCGCTCATCGACACCATGTCGATGGCGCCTTCCTTGACGCCCCACCAGACCTGCCCGGTCTTCCAGCTGCCGTCGAGCGCTTCCTTGACGGCGTGCTTGTAGTACGGGCCCCAGTTGATGATCGCCGAACCCAGATGGGCTTCCTTGGCGAAGGCGCTCATGTCGCTGTCCCAGCCGAAGGCGAGCTTCTTGTTCTTCTCGGCGGTCTGCAGCACGGCGGTCGAATCGGTGTTCTGGAACAGCACGTCGGCGCCGGCGTTGATCAGGCTCTGCGCGGCCTCGCCTTCCTTGGGCGGATCGAACCACTTGCCGATCCAGACCACCTTGGTCTTGATCTTCGGGTTCGTGCTCTGCGCACCGAGCGTGAAGCTGTTGATGTTGCGGATGACCTCGGGAATCGGGATCGAGCCGACCACGCCCAGCGTGTTGCTCTTGGTCATCGCGCCGGCGATCAGGCCGGCCAGGTAGGCGCCTACGTAGGTG
>JANOPR010000401.1:0-2930 GCA_031421955.1 Burkholderiales bacterium | reverse complement strand
CACACCTGGGGCGCGCTCAAGCAATGGGAGCAGGTGCTCGGCGCCGAGCTGGTGGTCTGGATCAAGGGCCAGCCGGCGCGCCTGACGCCGCTGGCCGAGCGCCTGCTGTGGGCCGAGACGCGGGCGCGCACGCGGCTCACGCCGCATATCGAGGCCCTGCGCAGCGAACTCGAACGCGTCCTGACGCTGGCCTTCGACGCTCCGCACGAGGCGCTGACCCTCTACGCCAGCCACGACCTGGCGTTGCCGCTGCTGCGCGACCGCGCCGAGGCCCAGGGTCTGCACATCGACCTGCGCTTTGCCGGCAGCATCGACGCCTTGCGGGCCCTGGCACAGGGCCGCTGCGACGTGGCCGGATTCCATGTGCCCGCGCTCGCCGCGGGCAAGCTGCCGACCTTTGTGCGTGCTTTGAAGGGCCTGCTCAAGCCCGGCCGCCACAAACTCATCGCCTGCCACCGGCGGCGTCAAGGGCTGATCGTTGCGCGCGCCAACCCGCACCAACTGGCGGGCATCGGCGACCTGGCGCGGCCGGGGCTGCGCTTCGTCAACCGCCAGCCAGGATCGGGCACGCGGCTGCTGGTCGAGCACCTGCTGGCCGTCGCCGCGATCGAACCTGAGCGCATCGCCGGCTTTCACGGCCCCTGCGAAGACACCCATGTCGCGGTCGCTGCCGCCGTCGCCAGCGGCGCGGCCGACGTGGGCCTGGGCATCGAGGCGGCGGCGGCGCAGTTCAATCTGAGCTTCGTGCCGGTGGCCGAAGAGGACTATTACCTGCTGTGTCGCAAGGAGGCGCTGGCACACGCGGCGGTGCAGCGCTTGCGCGATCTGCTGGCCGACGACAGTTGGCGCGCCGCGCTGGCTTCGCTGCCGGGCTGCAGCGCGCATGCCCAGGCGGGCGGCGTGTTGGCGCTGACCAAGGCGCTGCCCTGGTGGCGTTTCAGAACGCCGCGGTCCGCCTACTCGCCGGCCCAGTAGTCGACGGCGTCGGCGTTGCGCGTCACGTGGTAGAAACCGTCGGCGCCCTTGCCGCAGTAGGCGCCGACCTTGCCCGAGTCGGGGTATTCGCAGACCTCAGGCTCGATCGACGAGCTGACGGCCAGGTAGCGCAATTCACTCTGGCCGGTGTTGATCAACTGGTGCGCGCTGCCCGCGTCGCCCGCCGGGCAGCCGATCAGGTCGCCTTCGGCCACCGGGTGGCGCTGTGCGCCCAGGCGCAACTCCCCGCGTCCGGCGAGGATCAGGAACAGTTCGTCGTTGGCACGGTGGCTGTGGAACGGATAGGCGGCCTTGCCGGGCGGCACCACGGTGACGTTGCAGCCGAGCCGGGTCAGGCCCAGGCCCGAGCCCAGGCGCGCGGTGCTGGCCTCGAAGCGCGCCGCCGTGGCCGGGTCGGTGGGTCGGAATTCCTGCGGGCGCGGCACGGGGCTCAGGCTGCGCAGCGAAACGATGGCGGAGCTCATGGTGCGGTGTCCTTTCAGCGCGCGAGCACGATCGCGTCGCCAGGTTCGAAAGCCAGCCCGACCGGCGCCCCGGGCTGGGGTGGCGCGCCCGCATCCGCATCGCCGAACACCAGCAACTCGCCCCAGGGCGTGTTGACCAGCACTTCGATGTGGCTGCCCAGGTAGTCGGCACGCTTGCAGGTGCCGGACAGCGCGGCGCCGTCGACGCCAACCAGGCGCAGGCGGTGCGGGCGCAGCGCCAGCGAGACTTGCCCCGCGGCGATGCCCGCGGCCCCAACCGGCGCGCTCACGCCGGCCGCAGTGAAGCGCGCGCTGTTGCCTTGATGTGTCAATTCACCCTCGACCAGGTTGGCGTCGCCGATGAAGTCGGCCAGGAAATGACTTGCCGGATGGCGGTACAGGGTCTGCGGAGAACCCTGCTGCGCGATGCGGCCCTTCTCCATCACGATGATCTCGTCCGATACCGCCAGCGCTTCGGACTGGTCGTGCGTGACGTAGAGCACCGTCAGCTGCAGCGACTGCTGCAACTCGCGGATTAACTGGCGCACGCGGCGGCGCAGCTTGGCGTCGAGGTTGGACAGCGGCTCATCGAACAGCAGCACGGCGGGTTCCAGCACCAGCGCGCGCGCCACCGCCACGCGCTGCTGCTGTCCGCCCGAGAGTTCGCTGGGCAGGCGATTCTCCAGCCCGCTCAGGCCGAGCATGTTCAGCTTGTCGTGCGCCAGTTCGCGTGCCCTTGCCTTGTCGATCTTGGCCGAGATCGGGCCGTAGCAGACGTTGTCGAGCACGCTCATGTGCGGGAACAGCGCATACGACTGGAACACCAGGCTCACATTGCGTTCGCTGGCGGCACGGTGGGTCACGTCTTCGCCGCCGATCAGGATGCGCCCCCGGGTGGCCGTTTCCAGGCCTGCGGCCATGCGCAGGATGGTGGTCTTGCCGCAGCCCGAGGGCCCCAGCAGCGTCACGAGCGTGTTCGGTGCGATCGTGAAGGACACGTCGTCGACGGCCTTGACGTCGCCGAAAAGCTTGCTGATGCGCTCAAAGGTGACGCCTCCTGCAGAGATGGTCATTCAGGCTCCGGTCACGGTAAGGGGTTGCTGGCGCTCGCGCCGCCCGAGCGTGGCCACGCCGGCAAAGCGTTGCACCAGCAGCAGCACGACGAGCATGAAGACCATCAGCACCGTCGAGTAGGCGATCGCCAGCGAGTACTCGCCGGCCTCGACGCGGCCGATGATGTAGACCGTGGCCAGGTTGTACTTGGCCGTGGCCAGGAAGATCACCGCGCTGACCGCGGTCATTGCATGCGTGAACGAGAACACCAGCGTGGCCACGATGGCGGGCTTGAGCAGCGGCAACACGATCTGGGTCAGCGTGCGCCAGGTCGAGGCGCGCAGCGTTGAGGAGGCCTCGTCGAGCGACTTGTCGATCTGCGCCAGCGCCGCAATGCCCGCGCGCACGCCCACGGGC
>JANOPR010000400.1:0-8427 GCA_031421955.1 Burkholderiales bacterium | reverse complement strand
AGTTACTTGTTGCAGGCCGGCGTCGACCCGGACAAGGACTTCAAGCGCGTGGCCTATAGCGGCGCGCACGACGCAACCGTGGCCGCGGTCGCGGCCGGCAAGGTGCAGGCGGGCGCGTTGAACATCTCGGTCTGGGAGCGGCTGGTCAGCGAGAAGAAGGTCGACATGGCCAAGGTCAAGGTCTTCTTCACCACGCCGCCCTATTACGACTACAACTGGACGGTGCATGCGGACATGCCCGCGGCCGTGCGCGAGAAACTCTTGAGCGCGCTGCTGTCGCTCAACCGCAATGACACCCAGGGCAGCCAGATTCTCGAGCTGCAGCGCGCGACCCGCTTCGTGCCGACCAAAGCCGACAACTACAAGGGCATCGAAGCAGCCGCCCACAGCGCCGGCCTGCTCTGACGACCGCTGCTGTGCGGCTGCAGCTCAGCGCGGTCACAGCGCGCCATCCCGCCGCGCGCAGCGGCGCCCCTGCGGCACTGCACGGCGCGTCACTGGTCGTCGAGCGCGGCGAACAGGTTGCGGTGATCGGCCCTTCCGGCGCGGGCAAGACGACCCTGCTGCATGTCGCTGCGGCGGCCTTGCGCCCGCAGGAGGGCCAGGTGATGCTCGACGCGCAAGCGCCATGGGCGCTCGGCGGACGCGCGTTGCGGACACTGCGCGGTAGGCTGTTTCTGGCGCCGCAGGTGCCGCCGCTGCCGCCACGCCAACGCGTGGTCACTGCGGTGTTGGCGGGCCGCCTGCCGGCGCAGTCGTTGGCAGCCAGTTTTCGCTCGCTGATCTACCCGAGTGATATCGCCGGCGCGCACGCCGCGCTGGCGCGCTTCGATCTCGCCGACAAACTCTTCGAGCGCGTCGATCGGCTGTCGGGCGGCGAACGCCAGCGTGTCGGGCTGGCACGCGCGCTGCCGTCGCCGGCCTCGATGTGGTTGATCGACGAGCCGCTGTCCTCGCTCGACCCGACCCACGCGCGCCAGGCCATTGCCACGCTGCTCGACGAGGCCCGAAGCCGCGGCATCACGCTGGTGGCCACGCTGCACCAGGTCGACGTGGCGCTGGAGAAATTTGCGCGCATCGTCGGCCTGCGTGAAGGCCAGGTGGCCTTCGACCTGCCCGCGAGCGCCGTGACGAACGAGATGCTGGCGCAGTTGTACGGCGACGAGTTCGACACGCTCGACGTCCCCGCGGCGGCGGACGACGACGCCGTGGCCGCCCCTGCGCCGGACGCGGTCCTGCACTGCCGCTGAGTTCACTTCGCCCATGCACGCAACGCTGCCCGCCCCCCGGCGCGACCCGGCCTGGATTGCACGCCTGTTCTGGGGCAGCGCCGCTCTCGTGTTGCTGTGGCCGCTGCTGGTGGCCACGGAGTTCAGGCCTTGGCTGTTGTGGCAGGAGGACAGCGTCGAGCCGACACTGCGCTTTCTCGCCACCTTCCTGCCGCCAGCCCACAGCAGCGAATTCCTGGCACTGGTGGCGCGCGAAACCTGGCGCACGGTCGCGATCGCCACGGCGGGCATCTCGCTGGCGCTGCTGCTGGCCATACCGCTGACGCTGCTGTCGACGCGCGTGCTGTCACAGTCGGCGCTGTCGGGGCGCATGGCGGGCGGGCCGTTCGTGCTGCGCCAGGCCGCGCGCTGGCTGATGATCGTGCTGCGGTCGATCCCCGAGCTGATCTGGGCGCTGATCTTCGTGCGCGTGGTCGGCTTAGGGCCGACTGCGGGCGTGCTGGCCATCGCCCTCACCTATGGCGGCATGCTGGGCAAGGTCTACAGCGAGATCCTGGAGTCGGGTGAGACACACGCCGCCAACACGTTGCTGCGCAATGGCTCGGGCCGCTTGCAGGCGTTCTTCTACGCCGTGTTGCCGGCCAACGCCGCCGAGCTGACCAGCTACACCGTCTACCGCTGGGAATGCGCCATTCGCTCGTCGGTGGTGCTCGGTTTCGTCGGTGCCGGCGGCCTCGGCCAGCAGCTCGACAACTCGACGAAGATGTTTGCCGGCGGCGAAGTGGCCACCATGCTGCTGGTCTTCATCGCGCTGGTGGCGCTGGCCGATCAGGTGAGCGCGCTGTTGCGGCGCAGCCTGGGGTGATCAAGTAATGCCTGCACCCGGCGCCACCAACCAGCCTCTGGACTTGCCGCCGCGCCTGTTCAGCGCGCGCTGCAGCGCCTGCTGGATGTTGCTCGGCATCGCGCTGCTGGTGCTGGCCAGCTTCTGGAGCCTGAACCTGCAATGGCGCGCCTTCTTCTCTGCGGATGCGGCGGCCAGCATGGGGCGCTTCATCGGCGAGTTCTTCCCGCCCGACCTGTCGGTCGAGTTCTCGGTCAAGGTCTTGCGCGCCAGTTTCGAGACACTGGCGATGTCGGCGCTGGGCACGCTGCTGGCCGTGGCGCTGGGCTTGTTGCTGGCGTTGCCCGCGGCACGATTGCATGCGGGAGACCGTGCCCTTGCGCGCGGCCCGGCGCACCTGCTGCTCAACGTGCTGCGCTCGATCCCCGAGTTGGTGTGGGCCGCGCTGCTGCTGATCTCGGCCGGCCTGGGCCCCTTCGCCGGCACGCTGGCGCTGGCACTGCACACCACCGGGGTGCTGGGTCGCCTGTTTGCGCAAAGCCTGGAAAACGCCCCGCCCGGCCCTGCCTTCGCGCTGCGCGCGCAAGGCGTCGGCAGTCTGCGCGTGCTGCTCTACGCCACGCTGCCGCAGGTGTTGCCGCAGCTGATGAGCTACACGCTGTACCGTTGGGAGAACAACATCCGCGCGGCCGCGGTGCTGGGCGTGGTCGGTGCCGGCGGACTGGGCCAATTGCTGGCATTCCACATGGGCCTGTTCCACATGGACAAGACCTGCACCATCCTGGGTGCCATGCTGATCCTGGTGGCGTTGGTCGACGCGCTCAGCTACGTGGCAAGGCGTTGGATGACGCGTTAGGGCCTGTTCACACTCGATGCCGCCTGCCTGTACATTCTGCGCGCATGAACGAGCACGGTCGAGGCGGGCTGTCGGCGCGGGACCTGGCGGCGATTCTCGAGGTCACGCGGGGCCTGGCAGCGCCGTTCGACCTGACTACGATGCTGCGCGAGGTGACCAGCGCGGCGCGCCAGGTGCTCGACGCCGAGCGCAGCTCGGTCTGGCTCTTCGATGCCGACGCCTGCGAACTGGTGCTCAAGGTATCGAGCGACATTCATGACGTGCGCGTTGCCCTCGGCGTGGGTCTGGTGGGGGCGTGTGCGCGCGACCGCCAGGTCATCAACGTACCCGACTGCTACGCCGACCCGCGTTTCGACCCGGCAGTCGACAAGCGCTCGGGCTTTCGTACGCGCTGCGCGCTGACGCTGCCGCTGGTCGACCACCGTGACGCGCTGGTCGGCGTGATGCAGGTGCTCAACCGCAGCGGCGGCGTGTTCGACGCCACCGACGAAGCACTCGCCACTGCGTTGGCAGCCCAATGTGCGGTCGCACTCCAGCGCGTGCAGATGACCGCGGCCTTGATCGAGGGCGAGAAGCTGCGCGCAGAGCTTGAGATGGCGCGCGCGGTCCAGATGAGCACCCTGCCCGCCACCATGCCCGTGCTGCCGGGCTACGACGTCTTCGGCATGGCCCAGCCCGCCGAGCAGACCGGCGGCGATACCTTCGACCTGTCGATCCTGGGGGGCCAGCTGCTGGTGGTTCTGGGCGACGCCACCGGGCATGGCATCGCCCCGGCGCTGTCGGTGACGCAAATGCACGCCATGCTACGGATGGCTTTTCGCCTGGGCGCCGACCTCGAACTGGCCTATGCGCAAGTCAATGACCAACTCGCCGACACGCTGGCCGACGACCGCTTCATCACCGCCTTCATCGGCCTGCTGGACCCGGCCACGCACCGCATGCGCTTCGTCAGCGCCGGCCAGGGCCCGATCCTGCATTACCAGGCCGCCACTGGCACTTTCGCGCGCTACCACCCGACCAGCTTTCCGCTCGGCGCCATGCACCTGCCTTCGCCGCGCACGGCCGCGACGCTGGAGTTGCTGCCGGGTGACCTGTTGCTGGTGCTTTCCGACGGCATCTACGAGCAGCACGATGCACAGGGCCAGATGTTTGGCGAGCAGCGCGTCGAGCGCATCGTCCTGGAGCAACGGCAAGCGCCGATGGCCGAGTTGTCGACGCGGCTGCTCCAAGCGGTGCAATCTTTTTCTGGCGGCAACGCCCAGGAAGACGACATCACCCTCGTGTTGCTCAAGCGCGGGGCATCGCCATGACGGCGGCGCGGTCGTTCCGGCCGACGATTGACGCGCTCGACGCCTTGGTCGGCTTCACGGCCGGCACCTTTGCCGACGAAGGCATCGATGTTGCACTGCGACCTGCCGTCGACCTTGCGCTGGAGGAATTGTTCACCAACCTCGTCAAGTACGGCCATGGCCGCGGTGACATCGAAGTCGAGATGCGTGCGATCGCCAGGGGGGTCGAGGTCAGCCTCAGCGCCGAGGGCGTCGAGCCCTTCGACCCCGGCACCGCGCCGGCGCCCTACACCAGTTTGCCGCTCGAGGCCCGCCAGCCCGGCGGCCTCGGCCTGCATCTGACCCGTCGCTTGGTGGACGCAATCGAGTACGAATACCAATCCCCGAAGCGGCGCTGCCGCGTTACATTCCGCAAAACTCTGGCGTAGCGCCCGGCAGCGGCCCGCGGCGCGCCCATCGAGGGAGTATCGATGCTGACGCTTGAATTCGGCCCGGCGGGGACAGTGGTCGTCGTGGGCCGGCTCGACGCCGCCCAGTCTGCGGCCGCCCAAGCCTTCTTCGATGGCGTCTCGGGGCCGGTGACGCTGGACTGTGCCGCACTGGAGTACATCTCCAGCGCGGGCCTGGGCGTGCTGCTGAAGACCCAGAAGCGGCTCAAGGCGGCCGGCGGCGCGTTGCGCTTGAAGGGCGTCAGCCGCCACGTGCACGACATCTTCAAGTACGCCGGCTTCGACCAGATCTTCGAGATCGCCGCGGCGCCTTGACCGCCACGACCAACCATTTGCCGCGCCGCGTGTAATTGTGGAGAGTGACGCAGACAACGAACTGTTGGAACGCTTTCGCCACGGCGACCGGGCAGCCTTCACCGAACTGGTGAGGCGCTACCAGAAGCCGATCTACAACGCCGCATTCTGGGTGTTGCGCAAGGCCGAGGATGCCAACGACGTCACCCAGATTGTCTTTCTCAAGGTGGTGGAACGGCTCGATGACTACAACCCGCAGTACAAGTTCTTCAGCTGGATCTACCGCATCGCGGTCAACGAGTCGCTCAACCTGCTGCGACGCAACGGCCACGAGGATCCCCTTGACGACGACGCCGAGTACGAGGCGCCCCAGAGGAGCACGCCCGAGTGGCAGGTCGGTGCGGGCGAAGTCTCGCGGCGCGTACAGGACACCTTGATGCACATGTCAACCAACGACCGGACGGTGCTGAGCTTGCGGCACTTTTCCGAGTGCAGCTACGAAGAGATCGCGCAGGTGCTCGAGATCGACGAGAAGACCGTGAAGTCGCGTCTGTTCGATGCGCGCAAGCGGATGCGTCTGCTGCTCGCTGACCTGCAGGTGCACTGAAATGGCCACCGCCTCCACCACCACCGAACTGATGCACACCGTCCTGGACGGCGAGGCCAGTGCCGAGCAGGTGCAGGCCCTGCAGCGCCAACTGGCCGCCGACCCAGCGGCGCAAGCCGAATTTTTCGCGCTGCAGGACCTGTTCACCCAACTCGGGCAGGTGCCGCAACAGACCCCGCCTGAAGGCCTGGTCGCCGCCGTGATGGCCGCGGTTGACCAGCCCGCAACGCGTTCGAGCCGTCGCTTCCAACTTTTTTCCTGGCTACGTGTATTTGGCGCAGCACCTCGTAGTGCGGTCGCGAGGTCCTCAACAAGCAACCACCGGACAACCCGTTCCCAACCTTTCCTCAGGAGCATCGAGATGAGCAATCAAACCAGCAATCCCTTTGGCAACCGCAAGCTGTGGATCGGCGGCGCAGTCGCGGCGGTGGCCGTGGTGGTCGTGGCGCAATTCGGGTTTGAAGGCAAGACCAGCAACAAGGACGCGATAGGCACCATCGCCCCGGCTGACCGTTACCGTGCCCCGCAGGCCACCACAGCCGACATCAATGTCGGCGCGCCGGGCGGCGGGCAGGCCAACCAAGGCACCCCCGTGACCCAGGCCGATGCCGCTCAGAACGCAGCGCAGAACGCAGCCCAGAACGCGGCGCAGAACGCAGCTCAGAACGCAGCTCAGAACGCAGCTCAGAACGCAGCCCAGAACGCAGCCCAGAACGCGGCGCAGAACGCGGCGCAGAGCGCAGCCCAGAACGCGGCCAGGAACGCTGCCCAGAGCACCGCGACGAAGTAGAACGCTGACTCACTGGGTGCTTTGCGCGCCCAGCGACGCACTCGACCGCCGGCCTGCGCCGGCGGTTTGTCGTTGAACGCCGAGCCCTTATGCTCGCGTGGCCAAATTGACGGGAGGATGAATGCGCGGCCACGTCCTGTGCCTCTGGTTGACGCTGATGCCGCTGGCTGCTGCAGCCGAGAAGCCAAGCCCGGTGGGCCTGTCGTATGTCGCGACGGACGACCTGCAGTTGATCTACTTCGATTCGCTGCAATACCTCGCCCCGCACGCCGTGCGCACCTTCACCAATTCGCATGCCTGGCAGCGCCGCATGTTCGGCTGGGTGCCCTCGCAGCGCACCGGCGTGCTGTTGAAGGACTTCGCCGACTACGGCAATGGCGCGGCCTGGGTCGCACCCCGCAACACGGTCTTTCTCGACGTCGCGCCGCCCTCGCTGGCCTTCGAGACCAGTTCGCCGGCCGAGCGGATGACTTCGCTGATGAACCACGAGCTGGTGCATGTGGCCAGCGCCGACAGCGCGACCGGCCCCGATCTCTGGTGGCGGCGCATGCTGCGCGGCAAGGTCCCGCCGCAGTCGCAGAACCCCGAGTCGTTGCTCTACAACTACCTCACCGTGCCGCGCTTTGCCGTGCCGCGCTGGTATCTCGAAGGCAGTGCGGTTTTTCTGGAAACCTGGATGGCCGGCGGCATCGGGCGCGCGCAGGGCGGCTACGACGAGATGGTGTTTCGCGCCATGGTGCGCGACAACGCGCGCTTCTACGACCCGCTGGGCCTTGTGTCGCGCGGCGTGATGGTCGACTTCCAGGTCGGTGCGAACGCCTATCTGTACGGCACCCGCTTCTTCACCTGGCTGGCCTACGCGCACTCACCGCAGAACGTAATCGACTGGCTGCGCCGAGGCCAAGGCAGCCAGCGCCACTATGCAGACCACTTCCAGCAGGTCTTCGGCATCCCGCTGGAAACCGGCTGGCAGCAGTGGATCGAGTTCGAGCGCGGCTTCCAGCAGCGCAACCTGGCCAGCGTGCGCCAGCATCCGATCACGCCGCAGCGCAACCTGCGCGGCAGCGCCATGGGCTCGATCTCGCGCACCTATTACGACGAGGCCAGCGGCATCCTCTACGGCGCGTTCCGCTCGGCCGGCGTGCTGGAGCATGTGGGCGCGCTGAACACGCGCGACGGCAGCTACCGCCGCCTGGGTGACATCAAGCGCGGGATGCTCTACCGGGTGTCGTCCTTCGCCTTCGACCCCGACAGCGGCACCGCCTTCTTCACCAACGACAACCACGCCATGCGCGACCTGATGGCGTTGGACGTAAAGAGCGGCGCGCAGCGCATGCTGCTCGAAAACGCACGCATTGGCGAGATCGTCTACAACCGCAGCGACCGCTCGCTGATGGGCGTGCGCCACCACAACGGCCTGGCTGAACTGGTGCGCATCGCCCACCCCTACAACGACTGGACCGTGGTTCACCAGTTCCCGTACGGCGTGGTGCCCTCCGACATGGACATTTCGCCCGACGGGCGGCGGCTGTCGGCGTCGGTGAGCGAGGTCAACGCCGACCAGTTCGTTCGCGTCTGGGAACTCGACAAGCTACTGGCCGGCGACCTCAAGCCGCTGAGCGAATTCCGCTTCGGCCAATCGGTGCCCGACAGCTTTGTCTTCTCGCGCGACGGGCGCCACCTCTGGGGCAGCAGCTACTACACCGGGGTGTCCAACATCTTCCGCTACGAGGTTGCCAGCGGCGCGGTGGAGGCGGTCTCGAATGCCGAGGTCGGCCTCTTTCGTCCGGCCGAAATGGCCGACGGCAAGATGCTGGTGCTGGCCTACACGGGCGAGGGTTTCGTGCCCGCGGTGATCGACCCCCAGCCGCTCAAGGACGTCAGTGCCATCAAGTTTCTCGGCAGCGAGCTCATCGCCCGCCACCCAGTGCTCGCGACCTGGCAGGTGCCGCCACCCAGCACCGTCGATGCCGACAAGCTGATCACGCAGCGGGGCCCCTACCTGCCGTTGAAGCATGTCGGATTGGTCAATGCGTACCCGGTGCTGCAGGGCTACAAGAGCGCCGCTG
>JANOPR010000399.1:0-4691 GCA_031421955.1 Burkholderiales bacterium | reverse complement strand
CAGCGTCACCGGCTGCCCGAGGTAGGCCACCTCGCCCACCTTCTGCACGATGCCCAGCTGCTGCGCCTGCGGGTCGGCGAAGGCCTGGTCGATCGAGTAGATGGGGCCGCTGGGGACACCCGCGCGGTTGAACAGGTCGATCCAGTGCGCCGCATCGTTGGCCAGCAGGCGCTGCTCGAGTTCGGCGTGCAGCCGGTCGCGATTGCGCGAGCGCAACTCGCCGGTGGCGTAGTCGGGGTGCGCGGCAAGTTCGGGGCACTCAAGCGCCTCGCACAGCCGGATCCAGATCTTGTGGCCCGACGCCGCGATGTTCATGTAGCCGTCGCGCGTCTTGTACACGCCGGTCGGAATCGAGGTCGGGTGGTTGTTGCCGGCCTGCTTGGGCACTTCGCCCTTCATCAACCAGCGCGCGGCTTGAAAGTCGAGCATGAACAACTGCGCCTGCAGCAGCGAGGACTTCACCCACTGCCCCTGGCCGGACTTCTCGCGTTCGATCAGGGCCATCGAGATGCCGTATGCACAAAAGATGCCCGCGCACAGGTCGGCGATCGGAATGCCCACGCGCATGGGCCCCTGCCCCGGCGCGCCCGTGATCGACATCAGGCCACCCATGCCCTGCGCAATCTGGTCGAAGCCGGGCCGCAGACGGTAGGGGCCGTCTTCGCCGTAGCCCGAGATGCTGGCGTAGATCAGACGCGGGTTGATCGCCGCGAGTGCCTCGTAGCCGATGCCCAGGCGATCCTTGACGTCGGGGCGGTAGTTCTCGACCAGCACATCGGCGCGCGCCACCATCTTTTTCAGGATCGCCACGCCTTCGGGCGACTTGAGGTTCAGCGTCATGCCGCGCTTGTTGCGGTGCACGTTCTGAAAGTCGCTGTCCTCGCGCGGTCCGCCGATGCCCTCGCCCTCGTCCATGCTGGCGGGCATCTCGATCTTGACGACCTGCGCGCCCCAGTCGGCGAGCTGGCGCACGGCAGTCGGACCGGCGCGCACGCGGGTCAGATCCAGAACCGTGATATGCGACAGGGCAGTGGAAGCGTTCATGTTTTCAGTCTATACGGCAGCCGCGCGGCGAGGCTGCGGCGTGCATGCCGGGGCGGCGGGGTGGGCGGCTCAGCGGCCGGTCCAGTGCGGCGGGCGCTTGGCCACAAAGGCGCTGACGCCTTCGTGGAAATCCGCGCTGGCGTAGGTTTCGCGGATCAGGTCTTCGCCGTCGGGCACGGCGCGCGAGGCCTGGATGCGGCGGATCGCTTCCTTGGTCACGCGCAGCGTGATCGGCGCGTGCGAGGCGACTCTTTCGGCGAGTTCGCGGACCCGCGCCTCGATGGCGTCGGCGGCGACGATCTCGTGGACGAAACCCGCGGCGAGGGCTTCGTCGGCAGAGAGCAGGCGCGCGGTGAACATCATTTCCTTGAGCCTGGAGGCCCCCAGCACTTCCATGAAGCTCGCATAGGCATTCATCGACATACAGTTGCCCAGCGTGCGCGCCATCGGCAGGCCAAAGGGCGCCTCGGGCGTGGCGATGCGGATGTCGGCGCCCGCGGCGATGCCGAAGCCGCCGCCCACGGCAACGCCTTCGATCTGCGCAATCACAGGCTTCTTGACGCGCGCGATGCGGCCCGAGCGCTGGTCGGCGTCGCGCTCGTAGCGCAGACCGTCTTCACCGCCCTTGAAGTCACTGAACTGGCTGATGTCGGTGCCCGCGACAAAGGCCTTGCCGCCGGCCCCCTTGAGCACCAGCACACGCACCGCATCGTCGGCGTCGACCTCCTCGCAGGTGTCATTCAGACGCTGGTACATGTCCCAGGTCATCGCGTTGCGTGCTTCAGGGCGATTGAAGGTCAGCGTGACGATCGGGCCGTCGCGCGCAACGAGCACGTGCTCGCGGGTCGGGGAGATGGTGTCCATAGTCCGCGATCTTGCCAGACACGGCGGCGTTCCGCTGTGAGGCGCTAGGGCCAATACCAACTTGGATTCGTCGACGGGACTGCTAGAGTCGCCCCGGCCGACATGCGCGCCCAGTGCGTGTCAGGGCTTTCCATGCGTTCAACGAGAGGGGAATTTGAAATGGCCTCAATGCGTCTACTTGCAGTCTGCGTGGCGTCCGCGACGCTGTGGCTCGGAGCTCCCGGCGATGCACGGGCCCAGGCCAAGTACCCGTCGAAGAACATCGAGGTCGTGGTGCCCTTCGCCCCGGGCGGCGGCACCGACAACCTGATGCGCACGATCACCGGCATCATCGACGAGAACAAGTGGTCGCCGGTGTCGCTCAACGTCAACAACCGCGTCGGTGGCAGCGGCACCGTCGGTTTCGCCTACGTGATCACGAAGAAGGGCGACTCGCACGTCATCGGCGGGGCCACGCCGATGGTGGTGTCGGGCAAGCTACAGGGGCGTCTGTCGGGCAACCACCGCGACGCGATGACGATGCTGATGATCGTGGCCATCGACGAGCTGATGCTCTCGGTGCGCAGCGAGTCGCCGTACAAGACGATCGAAGAGTTCATCGCCGCGGCGCGCGCCAAGCCCGACGTGCTGACCGTCGGCGGCACCGGCACCCACAACGAGGACCACATCTTCGCCCACCTGTTCGAGCAATCGGCCAAGATCAAGCTCAAGTACGTGCCCTTCAATTCGGGCGGCGAAGTCACGGCCGCGTTGATGGGTGGCCATATCGACGCCGGCATCATGAACCCGAATGAAATCTCGGCCCAGGTCGAGGCCGGCAAGGCCAAGAACCTGGCCGTGGCGGCACGCAAGCGCATGCCCGACGCAGCGGATGTGCCGACCTTCGCCGAGAAGGGCTACCCCTTCTACTGGGAGCAGATGCGCGGCGTGATCGGCCCGGCGGGCATGGCCCCCGAGGCCGTGGCCTGGTGGCAGGACACCTTGAAGAAGGTGACCAGCACCAAGAAGTGGCAGGAGGAGTACATCAAGCGCAACCTGCTGACGCCGACATCGTGGACCGGCGAGGAAGCCAACAAGTACCTCGACAGCATCACCGGTGCCTATGAGACCGCCCTGGGCGCGCTCGGCGGCCTGAAGAAGTAAGCGCGCGCAAGGTCAAGCACAGTGCGTCGCGCTGACCGGATCGCTGGCGCAGCCCTGCTCGCGCTGGCCGTGGCCTTCAGCGTGGGCGCGCTCAAGAATTACGCCTATTGGGGCGCGAATGGCCCCGGACCGGCGTTCCTGCCGGCCTGGCTGGGCGGGGTCATGGCGGTGCTCGCCAGCCTCCTGCTGCTGGGGGCCCTGCGCTCACGCGACCCGGGTGAGCAATGGCTGCCCGACCGAGTCGGCCTGCGCCGTCTGGGCCTGGTGCTCGGCGTCACCGTGGCGTTCGTGGCGCTGCTCAATGTGGTGGGCATGCTGGTGGGCACGGTGCTGTTCCTGGTTGTGTTGCTGCGTCGGCTGGATCCCCAGCCCTGGCGGCTGACGCTGTCGGTGGCGCTGGCGACGGCCGCCTTCAACTTCGTCGTTTTCACCTACTGGCTGCGGGTGCCGATGCCCGTGGGTGTGCTCGGGTTCTGAAAGGCGCACCGATGGATTTCCTGGCCAACCTCACCCTCGGCTTCTCGGTCGCGCTGACGCCGTTCAATCTGCTGATGGCGACCTGCGGCGTCGTGGTCGGCATCGTGATCGGCGCGCTGCCGGGTGTGGGGCCGGCGTCGGGCGTCGCGCTGTTGCTGCCGCTGACCTTCGGCATGAACCCGACCTCGGGCATCATCATGCTGGCCGCGCTCTATGCCGGCACGATGTACGGCGGCACGATCACGGCGGTGCTGATCAACACGCCGGGCGAGGCGGCTTCGGTGGTCACGTGCATCGACGGCCACCAGATGGCCCTGCAGGGTCGGGCCGGGCCGGCGCTGGGCATCGCTGCGATCGGCTCATTCATTGCCGGCACGTTCGGCGTTGTGCTGTTGATGCTGGTGTCGCCCGCGCTGGCGAAATGGTCGCTGGCCTTCGGGCCGCCCGAGACCTTTGCGCTGATGTTGCTCGGCCTGACGACCGTGACCCTGCTCACTGGAGAGAACGCGGTCAAGGCCTACATCAGCATGGTGTTCGGGTTGATGCTGGCGACCGTTGGCTTTGACATCATCTCCGGCGACGCGCGCTTCGCCTTTGGCATTCCTGAAATGATGGACGGGATGGACTTCCTGCCCGTGGCCATCGGCTTGTTCGGCCTGGGCGAAGTGCTGGTTGGCGCTGAAGCGGCCAAGGGCGCCACGGTCGTGGCGGGGCGCTTTGCACTGCGCGATGTGCTGCCCAGCGCCCGCGACTGGGTGCGCAGCCGCTGGGCCATCGCCCGCGGCACGGTGCTCGGTTTCTTTGTCGGCGTGCTGCCCGGCGCCGGCCCGACGATTGCCACCTTCCTGTCCTATGCGGTCGAGAAGAGGGTGTCCAAACACCCGCAGGAGTTCGGCAAGGGCGCGATCGAGGGCGTGGCCGGGCCCGAGTCGGCCAACAATGCCGCCGCCACCGGGGCCATGGTGCCGATGCTGACGCTGGGCATCCCCGGCTCGGCGACCACGGCAATCATGCTCGGCGGGCTGATGATGTGGGGGCTGCGGCCGGGCATGATTGCCGTGGTCGCCGAGCCGGGGATGCCCAGCGTCAGCATCGGCACCATGGCCCCGGTGGCGGCGGCATTGTTGGCCGACTCGGGCCCGGCCACGCCCTCGATCGCGCCC
>JANOPR010000398.1:0-10356 GCA_031421955.1 Burkholderiales bacterium | reverse complement strand
CCGGCGCAGGCATCGTGAACGCCACACCCGACATCCCGAGCCTGCTGGCCGTGCGCGGCCAGGCCGAGTTCGAGCTTCGCGACAGCGTCTTGTCGGGCGTGCCGCTGCAGGGGCGCATCGCGCTGAACGGCCGCACACCCGGCTGGAGTGTCGAGGCCGACCTGCGCGCCGCCGACAACCACGTCGCACTGAAAGGCCGGCTGGCGCCGACTGCCGCCGACGACCGCTGGCGCGCCGATGTCGATGCCCCGGCACTGGCCGTCTTGCCGCCGCTGTTGCGCCTGCACCCGACGATCGCGGCACTGTTGGGCACGCCCACGGGCAGCGCCGCGCTGGCGGGCAAGGTGGCGGGCCACTGGCAGGCCCAGGGCCGCTGGCCGGCGGTTGCTAGCAGCGGCACGCTGCGAGCCGATGGGCTGCAGGCCGGCCGCCTGCGTGCCGCGCGACTGCAATCGCAATGGCAGGCCGGCCCCGACGCCAAGGCCGTGCTGGCGCTGCAGCTCGATGGCGAGCAAGTCGCGCTCGATGCGTGGCGTGCCGCGACCCTGCACGCGCGCGTCGACGGCAGCCTGGCCGCCCACCGCATCGCCCTGGACCTGACCAGCCCGCTGCGCCCGCCCGCCTGGACAGATACCTTGCTCGGCGCGGCTCCCAGCGGCAGTCGCATGCAGCTTCGCGCCGCGGGCCAGTGGCTGGCGCAGGACGCGGCGGGCGCGCCGCTCGCGGGCCGCTGGCGCGGGCAGGCCATCGAGGTCGAAGCCCGCGGCACCGGTGGCAGGACCTCGGCCAACTCGCCGTGGCTGCAGGCACGCGACCTGCGCGCCCAGGTGACGCTCGATGCGGGCGGGCGGGTGCAGGATGCGAGCGCCGAACCCGGCCGCGTGGACATGCTCGGCGCTGCGTTGCGCTGGACGCAGGCCAGTTGGCGTGCAGCCACACCCGGCGCGGCGGCACAAGCCGCACTCGACGCCACGCTGGACCCCATGCCCGTGGCCCCCTGGCTGAATCGCATTCAGCCCGACGGCGGCTGGGGCGGGCAGCTCACGCTGGCGGCGCGCGCCAGCCTGCGCCTGGGCGATCGCGTCAGCGCAGACATCGTGCTCGAGCGCCATGCCGGCGACCTGACGCTCACCGACGTCACCGGCACGCAGTCGCTGGGCCTGACCGATCTGCGCCTGGCCATCAACGCCGAAGACGGCACCTGGCACTTCACGCAGGCGGTGGCCGGCAGCAACCTGGGTGTGCTGGCCGGTGCCCAGACCCTGCGTGTCACGCCGCAGGCCACCTGGCCGGGTCAGGACACACCGATGCAGGGCGTGCTCGAATGGCGCATTGCCGACCTCGGCGCCTGGACGCCGTTCACGCCGCCGGGCTGGCGCCTGTCGGGCATGCTGCGCACCAGCGCGACACTCGGCGGGCGTTTCGGTGCCCCCGAGGTCGAGGGCCAGATGCAGGGCAGCGGGCTGGGCGTGCGCAACATCCTGGAGGGCGTGGATGTGCGCGACGGCGAGTTGGCGTTGTCGCTGCGCGGCAGCCAGGCCAAGGTCGACCGCTTCGTCTTCAAGGGCGGCGCCGGGCAATTGCGCCTCACTGGCGACGCCAGCCTGGGCGCCGAGCCAAGCGCCAAGCTCAAGCTCGTGGCCGACAGGTTCCAGCTGCTGGGACGCTTTGACCGGCGCATCATCGCGAGCGGCAGCGCCGAACTCGCGCTCGCACCCAAGTCGCTGCAGCTCGACGGACGCATTGGCGTCGACGAGGGTCTGATCGACTTCACGCGCGCCGATGCGCCGAGCCTGGACGCCGACGTGGTCGTGCGCGGTGGGCGCCAAGCCAAGGCCGAGATCGAGGCCAAGGACCGCGCCGACGCGGCCACGGCGCGCAGTGCGGCACCCGGCTCGACGCCGCGTGCGGTGCGCGTGGCGTTGCAGATCGACCTCGGCGAGAAGCTCAAACTGCGCGGCCGCGGCCTGGACACGCAATTGCGCGGCAATCTGGCAGTCACGGCCCCCGGCGGCCGCGTGGCCGTCCACGGCAGCGTGCGCACCGAGGCCGGCACCTATGCTGCCTACGGCCAGAACCTGAGCATCGAACGCGGCGTGCTGGTCTTCACCGGCGCGGCCGAGAACCCGCGCCTGGACGTGGCGGCCGTGCGGCCGGGCCTGGATGTGCGGGTCGGGGTGCAGGTCGGCGGTACGGCGCAGAACCCGCGCGTGCGCCTGTTCAGCGAACCCGAAATGAGCGACACCGACAAGTTGTCGTGGCTGGTGCTCGGCCGCGCCCCCGACAACCTGGCGCGCAACGACACCGCCTTGTTGCAGCGCGCCGCGCTGGCGCTGCTGGCCGGCGAGGGCAGCGGCCAGGGCAACGCCGTGATGGCCACCCTCGGGCTGGACGAGTTGTCAGTGCGCCAGACCGAGAACGGTCAGGTGAGCGACACCGTGGTCACGCTGGGCAAGCAGATCTCGCAGCGCTGGTATGTCGGCTACGAGCGTGGCGTCAACAGCACCGCCGGCACCTGGCAACTTGTCTACCGCGTCGCCCAGCGCTTTACGCTGCGTGCACAGGCGGGCGACGACAACGCGCTGGACGCGATCTGGAGCTGGCGCTGGAATTGAGCGCCACCGTGAGCGGCACGGGCGCTCAAGTTTGGGCGCCAACTTGCCGATGACCGTGTTGCCCTGCCTCCCGAACAACCAAGACTCTGCGCCGCATGAAATCCTGGCTGGCCCGCCTCTTCGCGCCGCGACTTGCGCCAGCCGATGTGCGGCCGCGCACCGCTGCGGTTCGCGCGCCAGCGACCTGCACGCGTGGCACGCAGTCTGTCCAGGCCGCCTCGCCGCGGACGACCGCTGCGTTGCCGCTCGGCGACCAGGCCAGTCTGGACCTTGAGTTCCTGGTCTGGATCGCCAAGGGCACCGGCTTCGTGGTCGCGCCGGCGGGGTTGCGCGAACGCGCCGCGTTGCGACATCTGGACCGCGTGATCGCAGACGAGGCCTCGCACCACCGACTCTTGCCACGCGCTGCGGCCGTGATTCCGCCGCTGCTGGCGCGACTGCGCAACCCGTCGCTCGCACTGGCCGAGCTGTCGCAGCACGTGTCGCGTGACGTGACGCTGGTGGCCGAAGTTGTGCGCGTGGCCAACAGCCCGTTCTACCGGCGCGGCGAGTTGGTCGTCGAACTCGACCATGCCATCCGGTTGCTGGGTGTCGACGGCATGCGCCGGGCGATCGCCCGCGCACTGCTCAAACCCCTGATCGATGCGCGTGGCGGCAGGCTCCTCACGTGCAGCGCCACGCGCTTATGGGATCACAGCGACAAGAAGGCGCAACTGTGTGCCGCCCTGGCCCCCGGCGTTGGCATCGAGCCCTTCGAAGCCTACCTGGCGGGCCTGGCGCATAACGCGGTCTGGACCGCGATGCTGCGTGCGATGGATGAGGTGGACGGCGAGCCGCCGTGGCGCCTCAGCCCGGCGTTCGTGACTGCCCTGGGTGGCCGGCGCGATCGGCTGTTTACCGTGGTCGCCCGGCAATGGCAGCTGGCCGACAGCGTGTCGCGGGCCGCCGCGGACCGCGCCGAGCAAGGCGCGGCGGCTGAGACCTCGGCACCCATGCGCTTGCTGTACACGGGCGACCGCCTGGCCTGGCTGCTGTGTGCACCCGACCGCGTGCGTGCCGCGGCGCTGGTCGAGCCCTGGCTGCGCACTGCCGGCGACGCGGTGCGCGCCTCCTATCAAGCGCTCGAATTGGCTCCAGCGACCGCGATGTAGCCCTTCTCGCGGCGGCCATCGAGAAGGCGTGCTGCGGCGCATCCGACGACCCAGCACAGCCAGGCCGACCACAGGGTGTGGCTCGGAAAGTGTGCGCCGCGCGCCATCTGCGCCCAGCCAAAGAGCAGGCCGACGCTCAGCACCGCGGCCAGGACGGCGCGCGCCAGCTCGGGCCGGTGGCTGCGCCACTGGAAATACAGGGGCAGAAACGCAAAGGCCGCGACCGCATGGCCCGAAGGGAAGCAATGCCCAGGCCCGCCGTCGAAGACGCCGATCGCCCAGTGCGGCACGTACGGCACGCTGCCGCCGAAGTCACGCAGGTCCCAGGGGCAGCTGCTGTGGCTGAAGCGCTTGAGTGCAGGCACCAGCACCAGGCCGGCAAGCACGGCCAGCATCCAGGCCAGCCGCGTGCGGCGCGGCAGGGGTTGACCGGCGCCACCGATCCAGGCGTGCGCGGTGAAGGCCAGCAGGGCCACGGCCGCCAACCATCGTCCGCCGTCGTGCAGCAGATGTTTGCTCCACCAGGCCTCGCGCGCCGCGAAGCCGGTCGCGCCGCCATACCAGCCCGCCAGCGTCAGGTCCAGGCCCGAGGCCTCCCAGCACAGCAGCAACGCCAGTGCCACCACGGCGACCAGCAAGTCGCGCTGCGCCGACGAACGTGGTGCGTGCCCGGTCACAGTGCGGACGGCGCGGCACTGCGACAGGCCGCCGTCAGGTCCCACTGCGGCTCATACAGTGCGGTCTTCACGTCCAGCATCCCGAGCGGGGTTTGGAACATGTTGTCATGCTGCGCCGGCGCGGCGGCGCGCCGCTGCATGCAGGGCTGATCGATCGCGGCGGCCTGGCCAAAGCCCTTGGTCCACCACATCACCATCGGCACCTGGGTCTGCTCGCGCGGCGCGATCGCGTTGGGCATGCCGTGCAGGAACAGGCCCTTCTCGCCCAACGACTCGCCATGGTCCGACACGTAAAGCATCGCGGAGTCGACCCGCGACGAATTCGCGTCCAGCGTGGCGATCAATGCGGCCAGCACGTGATCGGTGTACAGCACGGCGTTGTCGTAGGCGTTGACGATCTGCGCCTTGCTGCAGTTGCCCAGGTTGTCGTCATGGCACGCCGGCGTGAAGCGTTCGAACGCCGGCGGATAACGGCGGAAATACGAAGGGCCATGATTGCCCAGCATGTGCAGCACCAGCACCTGCACGCCTTGCGCGCGCTGCAGCCGCTCGTCCAGGCCGCGCAGCAGGCCCTCGTCCCAGCAGCGGTCGCCCTGGCAGAGGCCCGGCGCCGTTGCCGCGGTGACAAGTTCATTGGGCAGTCCATCGCAGACGCCCTTGCAGCCGGACTGGTTGTCGCGCCACTGCACGGCCGCGCCGGCGCGCGCCAGTACATGCAGCAGCGACTCGCTGCCGCGGATTCGTGACTCGTCATAGTTGCGTCGGCCCACCGGCGCGAACATGCACGGCAGCGACACCTCGGTGCTCGTGCCGCAAGCCGTGGTGTCGGGGAAATTGAGCACGGGCAGTTGCGCCAGGCGTGGCGTGGTCTGCCGCGCGTAGCCGTTGAGGCCCCAGTTGTCGGCCCGCACCGTCTCGCCGACCACGATCACCAATACGCGCGGCTTGCGCGATGCCGCCCAGGTTGGGCCGGGTGCGGCGTCCAGCCCGATCGGCTGGCGAGGTTGCGCCGCACCGCGCGCGTCAGCCGCCAGCACGCTGCCGAGCGACCAGATGGCGTTGGCCGGCGTGATCAGGTAGCGGAGTTCCTTGTGATTGCGCATCAGCGCGGCGATCGGCTGGAACTGCCAGAGCAAGGCGCCGACAAACACGGCCAGCGCCACGGCCATCAACAGCACACGCGACGCCAGGGCTCGGCGCACAGGCCGGGGATGCACCCGCGCAGAGAACAGCAGTGCAATCGGCAATGCGGCATACAGCAGCAGGTCCAGGGCCAGGCTCCATGACAACAGTTCGCGCGCCTCGGTCACGTGGGTGTGCAGCGCATTGCGCATCATCGCGGGGTCGAGCACCACGCCGTAGGCCTGCATGAAGTGCAGCGAAAACGCGGCCAGCAGGGCCAACAGCATCAGCACCGGCTTGACGCTGCGTCGGGTACAGAACAGACCCGCGAGCAGCACATGCAGCGCCGCGACCATCAGCACCAGGCTGATGACAAGTCCCCAGGCCCACCCCTCCGAACCTGCCTGTCCGCGCAGCGCGGCCACGAGGAAGGGGCGGTTGACCGCCAGCGCCCAGAACAAGCTCGCAGCCACCACCAACTGGTCGGTCGTGGCAGAAAAACGCAGGCAAAGCGCAGGCCAGCGCGCGCGCCAGGATTGCGCGCGGCTCAGGGTGGCTTCGGACATGGGCCGCATTGGGCCCGGAGGGCCTGAAGTGCACCTGAAGTCAAGCTGAAGCCAAACTGAAGCGCGGCAGTGCTACCGTCCGCGCTGCACCCGATTACATATGCGACTTTTGCTGATCGAAGACGACCCCATCCTGGGTGAAGGCCTGCGCGATTTCCTGCGCACGGAGGGCCATCGCGTGGACTGGTGCAAGGGCCTGGCATCGACCGACGCGCTGCGCGGCGAGCCCTTTGACGCCTGGCTGGTGGATTGGCAACTGCCCGACGGCTCGGGCCTCGAGTGGGTGCGCACGCGACGCGCCCGCGGCGACGCCACTCCCGCGCTGATGCTCACCGCGCGCGATCAACTCGGTGATCGGGTCACGGGCCTGGACGCCGGTGCCGACGACTACCTGATCAAGCCCTTCGCTCCCGAGGAACTGAGCGCCCGACTGCGCGCCGTGAGCCGGCGCACCGGCGCGGGCATCGCTCAGTCGCGCAGCCGCTTCGGCAACGTCGATGTCGACTTGGGCGCGCGCGCGGCGTTTACCCAAGGCAAACGCGCCGACCTGACCGCGCGCGAATGGGCCCTGCTCGAAGCGCTCGTATTGCGCGCCGGGCGCATCGTGCCCAAGGCCGATCTCGAAAAGCTGGTGCACGGGTTCGACAGCGAAGTCGCGAGCAACGCACTCGAAGTGCATGTGTCGGCGTTGCGCCGCAAGCTCGGCCACGAACTGATCGAAACCGTGCGCGGCCTGGGATACCGCATCTGCGAAAGGCAGCCATTGTGAGCGCCAAGAAGGCACCGTCGATCCGTGCGCGCCTGTCCAATGCGCTGCTGCTATGGGCCGTCCTGTGGGGTTTGGGGGTGGCATTGGCCGTGGGCTATGCGGCACAACGCGAAGTGGACGAATTGCTGGACGAGACGCTGCAGTCGACCGCGACTCTGGTGTCCAACGCGCTGAATGTGGCCTATCGGGAGGCAGGCCCCGGCGTCGAAGCACTGCCCCCCATGCAGGCAGGCGACGAAGGTGAGTTCGCCTGGCAACTCGTGGCATCCAACAGCACCGTGTTGCAGCGCTCTGTCAATGCACCGGCCAAGGCTCTCTGGCCGCTGGCGACGGCGGGCTTCAGCACGACGGGCGACTGGCGCGTCTTCGGCAGCGCGATGGGCAGCGAGGGCCGCATGCTCTACGTGGCGCATACCCTGCGCGAGCGCCTCGACTCGCGGGTCGAGGCGGCACTCAGCGCGGCCCTGGCTGCCCTGTCCATTGGTCTGCTCGCGCATTGGTGGCTGCGTGCGCGCGTGCGCCACGAGTTGCGGCCGCTCGAACGCCTGACCGCCAAACTGGTGCACCACGACCCGCTCAATCACGCGCAAGCGCTCGGCGCCGCAGAACGTGCTGAGCTGGTGCCCGTGCATGCAGCCATCGACGACCTGGGGCAACGCCTGGCGCGCCGCATGGCGCACGAGCGTGCTTTCAGCGCGCATGCCGCACACGCGCTGCGCACGCCGCTGGCCGGCATGGATGCGCAACTCGCGGTGGCCCTGCGCGAGGCCACGCCGGCGGTGCAGCAACGGCTGCAACGCGTGCGCGAAGCGTCGGGCCGCCTGCAGCGCGTGGTGCAGTCGCTGCTCGACCTGTTTCGAGTTGGCGCCGACGTGCGCCGTGCCCCGGTGGATCTGAAAGCGCTGCTGGCTCACCTTCCCATCGACGGCCTCGAGGTCACGGTGCAAAGCAGCGCTTCGTTGAGCGCCGATGCGGATCTGCTGGCCGCCGCGCTGGCCAACCTGCTCGACAACGCCAAGCGGTATGGCGCGCAGCACGTGGTCGTCAGTGTCCCGGCGCCAGACACTGTGCGCGTGGCCGACGACGGACCCGGCGCCACGCCTGAACGCCTGCGCACATTGAATGAATCGATCCGGTCCCAGCGCTACGACAGCGCGTCGGGCCTGGGCTTGATGCTGGCCGACCTCGTCGCCCGGTCGCATGGCGGTTCACTCTACTTGCCCGATTCGTCGCAAGGTTTCGTGGTCGAGTTGGCACTCGGCGCAGGCGCCGCTTACACGGCCTGACACACGGACATCGGCGCTTCAGTTGTGCTTCAGCATCGCGCCGGACACTGCCCCGCAACAAGGGCAGATTCACCGTCGCGATGTCCCATTCGATCAGGCACCTTCGTCTCATGCTGTGTTGGCCGCTAGCGATGGCGAGCCTGCCAACCTTCGCCAGCGAGGGCGCGGCATCGGCACCGTCCAGCGCGTCCAGCAGGTTCACGGTCATCGAACTGCCTGTCCAGAGTGCGGCATTGCCTGGCCTGGGGCGCCAACGGGCGCACCATGCGTTGAGCTTCGCCACCGATGCACCCAAGCCATTTCTGCGCAGCCTGGGCCTGGATGCGACCGACTGCAGCGTGCGGTTTCGCCTGCCGTCGCGCATCACCCCATCGCGCGAGTCCGCCACAGGCATGCGCCTGGACGTGCAGGCACAGGCGGGCTTGGGCTGTAAATTCTGATTTGCACGCTCGCAGCGCGCGCGCGCCCTAGCCCGCGCCGGGCCGCCCCAAGTGGGCGACGCCCCCTTGGGGGGCCGACGCCGCAGGCGGCTTGGGGGCCGCTTAAGGCCCGGCTACTCCAGCCCTTCCTCGACCGCGCCGCCGTCGACGCGCCAGCGCAGCATGCCGCCGGCCAGGTTGGCCACCTGCGTGAACCCCGCCTTCTGCAGCATCGCCACGGCGCGGGCCGATCGTGAACCCGATCGGCACACGGCAACGACGGGGCGCTGGCGGTCCAGTTGACCCTGAGCCTCGTCGAGACTGCCGAGCGGGATCAGTTGCGCGCTCGGGATGTGGCCGAGTGGGCCGTGGAATTCGGCCACCTCGCGCACATCGACCACTTGCACCACGCCGTCGTGCAGGATCTCGGCCAAGGCCTGAGGCTCGATCTCCCACAGGCCACCGAAGCTGAAGCGCAGGCGTGCCCAGGTCGGGTCGGCGCTGGCCCACACGTCGCCGTCGGGACGGCCGCAGCGCAGGTTGGCCGGCACCGCGATGTCGATCGCCTTGGGATGCGGCAGGTGCAGGTTGTCCATGTGGCCGGTGAAGTCGCCTACGCTGACCTCACCGCCCAGGCGCGGGTTGTAGCGGCGTTCTTCTTCGACGCTGGTCACGGTCAGGCCGTTGTAGTCGTGGCCGGGGTAGATCAGGCCGGTGGCCGGCAACGTGAAGACCTGTTGGTGCACAGAGGCATACAGCGTGCGTGAATCGCCCTGCTGGAAATCCGTGCGGCCGCAACCGCGGATCAGCAGGCAGTCGCCAGTGAAGGCGCAGCTCTCGTCGTCCTGCACATAGGTCAGGCATCCGCTTGTGTGGCCAGGCGTGGCGCGTACGCCGAGCCAGCGTGGACCGAATTCGACACGATCGCCGTGTTCGAGCAACCGGTCGGCGCCCTGTGCAGCGCCGGCGCGCGCCACCGCGATGCGGCTGCCCAGGCGCTGACGCAACAGCCAGGCGCCGGTCACGTGGTCGGCGTGGACGTGGGTCTCGAGTGTCCAGGCCAGCGTCAGGCCCAGTTCGGCGACCAGCGCCGCGTCGCGGCGCGCCTGCTCGAACACCGGGTCGATGAGCACGGCCTGCCCGCTGTGGCGGTCGGCAAGCAGGTAGGTGTAAGTCGACGAGGCGACATCGAAGAGCTGGCGAAAGATCATCATGGCTCGATCATCGGCAAGGCGCGCGCAGGGCGCAAGCCCGGGCCGGACCCCGCGCAGCGCGTTGACCTGCCTACAATCGCCGCCACGCCACCGTAGTTCAACGGATAGAACGGGCGCCTCCTAAGCGCCAGATACAGGTTCGATTCCTGTCGGAGGCACCATCCCAACGCCCGCCAACGTTCGCGGGCGTTCTTTTTTCAGCCTACTCTCCTCTACAGAGTCTCGGCCATCGACCGCTGACGTTCGCTGTAGTTTGCCTCAATCCGGGGGCATCGGGGGCACATATTGGGGCACTTCTTGAGAATTGGGGCACCTTGCGCAGGCGCGCGCGAAACACGCCTCGACGACGGTATACGGCGGTGCACCACGACCGACTCAGTCGCGCTGCACCATCGCTCCGTCCTCGCGCGCAACCAGGCCCGATGCGAGCCCCAGCCAATATGCCCGCCTCATTCGGCGACAACCTGTGACCCATCCACGCGCTCGGCATCGGGAAAGATGCGCCGCGCCTCGGCCTCGGTGAAGTGATCCTTCGTC
>JANOPR010000397.1:0-1750 GCA_031421955.1 Burkholderiales bacterium | reverse complement strand
GCCAGCGGGTATAGGCCAGCGGCACGTCTTTGTTTGCGCTGTCGGCAAACCCGGTCATGTGCTGTTTGATGCCGGCCGGCACCTTGAACGATGCCGACACGCGGTCGAGTTCGGCCTGCGTGATGAGTTGTGCACTGCCGTCGATGTCGCGCGTGAGGATTGCCGCGTACTCGGCGTTCACCGCTTCGAAGAACTTCTGCCCTTCGGCCTTGACCAGGATCTTGATGCGCGCCTTGTAGGCGTTGTCGCGCCGGCCGTAGCGGTTATAGACGCGCACGATGGCTTCGATGAAGACGAGGATCTGCTGCCACGGCACAAAGGCGTTGATCAGCGAGGCGATCACCGGCGTGCGCCCCATGCCGCCGCCGACGAAGACCTTGAAGCCGACCTCGCCGGCCTCGTTCTTCAGCAAGTGCAGGCCGATGTCGTGCCAGAGCGTCGCGGCACGGTCTTCGCGAGCGCCGGTGACTGCGATCTTGAACTTGCGCGGCAGGAAGGCGAACTCCGGGTGCAGGGTGCTCCACTGGCGCAGGATTTCGCAGTACGGCCGCGGGTCGACGATCTCGTCGGGCGCGATACCCGCAAGTGCGTCGCTGGTGATGTTGCGGATGCAGTTACCGCTGGTCTGGATGCCGTGCATATCGACTTTTGCCAGCAGGTCCATCACGTCGGCTGCTTGCGGCAGCGGGATCCAGTTGTATTGCAGGTTCTGCCGCGTCGTGAAGTGGCCGTAGCCGCGGTCGAACTTGCGCGCGATCAACGCCAGTTGCCTCAACTGCGCGCTGCTCAGCTCGCCGTAGGGCACCGCCACCCGCAGCATCGGCGCGTGGCGCTGCACGTACCAGCCGTTCTGCAGGCGCAGCGCGCGGAACTCGTCCTCGCCGAGTTCGCCTCCGAGATGGCGTTCGAGCTGGTCGCGGAATTGCGCCGC
Source organism: Burkholderiales bacterium (assembly GCA_031421955.1). GTDB lineage: Bacteria > Pseudomonadota > Gammaproteobacteria > Burkholderiales > Burkholderiaceae_C > CADEEN01. Next base: position 819 of record JANOPR010000397.1, on the reverse strand, counting down.
GCGTGCGTGGACGAACTGGCGGTCGAAGTGGGTGTATTGGTACATGGGTTACCTGGAACGGCTCGGCCGCTTGCCTCGGTTTGCGCTATCAGGCCAGCGCCCGATAAAGGTTGTAGACGCTGATGATTGAGATCAGCGTGCCGACCAGGGCGAGCAAGGCCTTGGTGTGCAGGCGACTTGTCAGGTAGGCCGCGAACGGCGCCGCGAACAGCCCGCCAAGCACCAGGCCGGCGACCGTCGGCCAGGGGCCTTCGCCGACCAGCACCGCGAAGGCGATCGCGGCGACGAAGGTTAGAAAGAACTCGGCCAGATTGACCGAGCCGATGGTCATGCGCGGGTCGTGCCCGGTGCCGATCAGCGTGGTCGTCACCACCGGCCCCCAGCCGCCGCCGCCGACCGCATCGACGAATCCGCCCGCCAGCCCGAGCTTGGCCACATGCCTGGGCTCGTCGCGGCGCGTTCTGATCTTGCGGAAGACCTTGCTGATCACGTACAGGCCCATCAGTAGCAGATAGCCGGCCACATAGGGCTTGATGGCGTCGCCGTCCACGCTGGACAGCAGCCAGGCGCCGCTGACGGCGCCGATCATGCCGGGCACCAGCAGGCGCAGGAACAGGTTCTTGTTGACGTTGCCGAGCTTGATGTGCGAGACGCCCGATACCCCGGTCGTGAAGACCTCGGCGATGTGCACGCTGGCGCTGGCGACCGCCGGGCTGACACCCGTGGCGAGCAGGAAACTCGTCGAAGTGATGCCATAGGCCATGCCCAGTGCGCCATCCACCGACTGCGCGAGCAGTCCGACGGCCACCGCGCTCCAGA
>JANOPR010000396.1:0-9576 GCA_031421955.1 Burkholderiales bacterium | reverse complement strand
CAAAGACCTGCCGCCCGAACTGTTGACCGCCGGCGAGGCGGCTGCAGCCGCGGACGCGCAGCACCGCGCAGGGCCAGCGCTACGCCTTCGTCACCTACCGCCGCAAGCCATGAAGATCGCCACCTGGAACGTCAACTCGCTCGCCGTGCGGCTGCCGCAACTGCTGGACTGGTTGGTCGCCAACCAGCCGGATGCGATGGTCCTGCAGGAGACCAAGCTCACTGACGACAAGTTCCCCCATGCCCAGATCGAGGCCGCGGGCTACCGCTCGCAGTGGTTCGGGCAGAAGACCTACAACGGCGTGGCCCTGCTGTCCAAGGCCGACGCCACGTACGTGGTGCGCAACATTCCGGGTTTTGACGAACCGCTGGCGCGCGTAATCACGGGCACGGTCGACGGCGTGCGCATCGTCGGTGGCTACTTTCCCAACGGCCAGGCGCCTGGCAGCGAGAAGTTCGAATACAAGATGCAGTGGCTGCGCGCATTGCGCGACTGGCTGACCGACGAAATAGCGCGCCACCCGTTGCTGGTCCTGCTGGGCGACTTCAACATCGCCCCCGACGACCGCGACGTCTACGACCCGGTGGCGTGTGCCGGGCAGATCCACTGCACCGACGAAGAGCGCGACCACTTGCGCAAGCTGATGGCGCTCGGCCTGGTCGATGCGTTTCGCCTGTTCGAGCAGCCGCCGAAGTCGTGGTCCTGGTGGGACTACCGCCAACTGGCGTTCCGCAGGAACCAGGGCCTGCGCATCGACCTGATCCTGGTCAGCCAGGCCTTGAAGGGCTCGGTGCAAGCCTGCACGATCGACAAGGCGCCGCGCAAGAACGAGCGGCCGAGCGACCATGCACCGGTGGTGCTGACGCTCAGTTGTCCAGGCCGAGGTCCTGGATCTTGCGCGTGATGGTATTGCGGCCGATGCCCAGGCGCTGCGCCGCCTCGATGCGGCGGCCGCGCGTAGCCTCCAGCGCCGTCACGATCAGCGCCGCCTCGAACTTGCGTGTCAGCGTGTCCCAGACCTCGGGAGAACCGGCGTCGAGCAGCGCGCGCGCCTCGCGCTCGAGGTCGCCGAGCCATCCGGCAGCATGGGCCGAAGTTGCGGGTGCGGCTTCAGACGTGGCCGACCGCGCGAGCGCCGGCACGGGCGCGCTGCTCGGCACGTCCGCGGCTGCAGCCGCCTCGCCGGCGGTCAACAGTTCGGGCGGCAGGTCTTTGGCCGCAACGACCTGCGTCGGAGCCATCACGCTCAGCCAGTGGCAGATGTTCTCGAGCTGCCGCACGTTGCCCGGGTAGTCGAACGCAACCAGCTTGGCCAGCGCGGCGTCGGACAGGCGCTTGGCATCGACGCCCAGGTCCTTGGCACTCTGCAGCAGGAACTGCCGCGCCAGCACCGGGATGTCGTCGCGGCGCTCGCGCAGGGCGGGCAGGCGCAGGCGGATCACGTTCAGGCGATGAAACAGGTCTTCGCGGAAGGCGCCGTCCTTGACACGTTGCTCCAGGTTCTGGTGCGTCGCGGCAATCACGCGCACATTGCTCTTCTGCGGCTGGTGGCCCCCGACGCGATAGAACTGTCCGTCGGACAGCACCCGTAACAGGCGGGTCTGCAGATCCAGGGGCATGTCGCCGATCTCGTCGAGAAACAGCGTGCCGCCGTCGGCCTGCTCGAAGCGGCCTCGGCGCATCGTCTGGGCTCCGGTGAACGCGCCGCGCTCATGGCCGAAGAGTTCGGACTCCAGCAAGTCCTTGGGTATCGCCGCGGTGTTGATCGCGATGAAAGGGCCGTTGCTGCGCGGGCTGTGCTTGTGCAGGGCGTTGGCCACCAGTTCCTTGCCCGACCCGCTCTCGCCCGTGATCAGCACCGTGACATGGCTCTGGCTGAGGCGGCCGATCGCGCGGAACAGGTCCTGCATCGCAGGGGCCTGACCGAGCATCTCGGGCGCGGCGGTCGGCCGCTCGCTGGCCACAGCCTCGCGCAGGCTTTCCTCGACTGCGCGGCGGATCAGTTCGACCGCCACCTCGACATCGAAAGGCTTGGCCAGGTACTCGAACGCGCCGCCCTGGAACGAAGACACAGCGCTGTCCAGGTCCGAGTAGGCGGTCATGATGATCACGGGAAGGCCAGGCAGGCGCCGCTTGATCTTGGCCAGCAACTCCAGACCCGACCCCCCAGGCATGCGAATGTCGCTGACAAGCACCTGCGGCTCGTCGTCGTCCAGCGCAGCCAGGACGTCGCGCGCATTGCTGAAGGCGCGCACCGCGAACTGTTCGCGCGCGAGTGCCTTCTCGAGCACGAAGCGAATCGACTGATCGTCGTCTACCACCCAGATGGGCTTCATTGCAGGTGCGGCTGTATCAGGGCAAGGGGATCAGGATCGTGAACACGGTGCGACCCGGTTCGCTCGCCAGTTCGATCGTGCCCTGGTGTTGTTGGACAAATGTCTGAGCCAGGGTCAGTCCGAGGCCCGAACCACCCTCTCGCCCCGTCACCAGTGGAAAGAAGATGCGCTCACGAATCGCCTCGGGCACGCCAGGCCCGTTGTCCTGTACATGCACTTCGAGTGCCAGGCGCCAACGAAGCTTGCCGATCGTGACCTGGCGGGCGACGCGCGTGCGCAGGATCAACTCGGCTTCACCTGCCGCGGTCAGGTCCGCCAGCGCCTGCGCCGCATTGTGCGCAACGATCAGGACCGCCTGGAACAGCTTCTCCCGGTCGCCACGGAAATCCAGGATCGAGGTGTCGTAGTCGCGCCGCACGGTGAGGCCGCGCGGGTGTTCGGCCAGCACCAGGGAGCGCACGCGCTCGCAGACTTCGTGGATGTTGACGTCGGCCACGACGGGGGCCCGGCGGTGTGGCGCCAGCAGGCGATCCACGAGCAGTTGCAGGCGGTCGGCCTCGGCAATGATGACCTGGGTGTACTCGGTGAGTTCGCGCCTCTCGCCGACTCGGCGCTCGAGTTCCATGCCCAGCAACTGCGCCGCGCCCCGAATTCCGCCCAAGGGGTTCTTGATCTCGTGTGCCAGGTTGCGCACCAGTTCCTTGTTGGCTTCAGCTTGGCCCTGCGTACGCTCTTCGCGGTCCTGACGCGTCTGCTGTTCGATTTCTATCATCTCGACCAGCACCCGATCCGCGTCGTCGGTCTGGTTCACGATCACGTGCACCGGCAACAGTTCGTGCTGCGCCGCTGCCGGCCGACGCAACAGGGCGTCAAAGCGGCCGCTGGCAATGCGGTTGGCGGTCACGGCCGCCAGCGTCTCGCGCAAGGGCTGTGGGTCAGCCAGCCAGTCGGGCATCTCGGTGCCCAGCAGCGCACGGCGCGCGACGCCCAGCAGATTCTCGAAAGCGGCATTGGCGTGCAGACAGTGGCCGTCGGCGCGCACGATGGCCACCATGGTGGCGAGCAGGTCGAAGGCAGCCAGCGGGACGGCGGTCGAGGCGACCGGGCCCTTCTGCAGCATGCCTATTCCTTGGGCGCCGGTAGCTTGGCCAATTCCCGCTTCAAGGCCGCGACGTCGCTCTGCTTGCGCTCGACCGCAGCCTTCACTTGTTCGACGCGGTCCAGGTACTTCTGGTAGTTCTGCTCGCCGCCCTGGCGCTCGGGCGCGCCATTGTTGAATTCCTTCTGGAGCTCGGCCAGCTTGGCCTCTTCACGCTTCAATTCGGCATCGAGGATCTTGCGAGCGTCGCTGTCGCGTGCTCTTTGGTCGCTGGCCTCGACCTTGCCCTCGCCCTTGCCTTCGCGGGTCGCTGCCTGCGCAGCCACTGGCCGCGGCTTGGGCGGCGAGACCACCGTGATCGGGGCGCCCTCGATCGTGCGGCAGTCGCGCTCCTTGGCTTGTTGCGCCGTCACTTGATCGGTGTAGAGCACCGGCGGCCCGGGGCAGCGGTAGACGGTCCCGGTCTGCGCCCAGGTTGCACCAACTGTGCAGCCCATCAGGACGGCGACTCCGAGCTTCGTTGCGATGAGATTGACCATGGCCATTCAACGCATTGTGGCCCACTGCTGGTGCACAAGAAAAAAAAGGGTGGCTCGCGCCACCCCGTCCCTCGTGATCAAGTGGTCGCAATTGGCCGGTCAGGCCGCGTAGTACATGTCGAACTCGATCGGGTGCGTGGTCATGCGGAACCGCGTGACCTCCTGCATCTTCAGCTCGATGTAGGCGTCCAGGTAGGCATCGGTGAAGACCCCACCCTTGGTCAGGAACGCGCGGTCCTTGTCCAGGTAGTCCAGCGCCTGGTCCAGGCTGTGGCAGACGGTCGGAATCTTCGCGTCTTCCTCGGGCGGCAGGTGGTACAGGTCCTTGCTGGCGGCTTCGCCAGGGTGGATCTTGTTCTCGACGCCGTCCAGGCCAGCCATCAGGAGCGCCGAAAAGCCCAGGTAGGGGTTCATCAGCGGATCGGGGAAGCGCGCCTCGATGCGGCGGCCCTTCGGGTTGGCCACATACGGAATGCGAATCGACGCCGAGCGGTTGCGCGAGCTGTAGGCCAGCTTTACCGGGGCCTCGAAGCCGGGCACCAGGCGCTTGTAGCTGTTGGTGCCGGGGTTGGTGATCGCGTTCAGCGCACGGGCGTGCTTGATGATGCCGCCGATGTAGTACAGCGCGAATTCCGACAGGCCGGCATAGCCGTCGCCGGCGAACAGGTTCTTGCCGTCCTTCCACACGCTCTGGTGCACATGCATGCCGCTGCCGTTGTCGCCGACGATCGGCTTGGGCATGAAGGTGGCCGTCTTGCCGTAGGCATGCGCCACATTGAGCACGACGTATTTCTGCAGTTGCAGCCAGTCGGCGCGCTGCACCAGGGTGCTGAACCGCGTCCCCAGCTCCATCTGGCCCGCCGTCGCGACCTCGTGGTGGTGCACTTCGACCGGGATGCCGAGCTGCTCGAGCAGCAGGCACATTTCGGAGCGCATGTCCTGGAAGCTGTCGACCGGTGGCACCGGGAAGTAGCCGCCCTTGACGCCCGGGCGCATACCCGAGTTGCCCTGCTCGTAGTCCTTGCCGCTGTTCCAGGCCGCCTCTTCGCTCTCGATTTTCGAGAAGCAACCAGACATGTCGGCGTTCCAGCGCACGCTGTCGAAGACGAAGAACTCGGGCTCGGGGCCGAAGTAGGCGGTGTCGCCGATGCCGCTGCTTTTCAGGTAGGCCTCGGCGCGGCGCGCCAGCGAGCGCGGGTCGCGCTCGTAGGGCTTGCCGTCGCCAGGTTCGAGCACGTCGCAGGTCAGGATGACCGTCGGCTCTTCGAAGAAGGGGTCGACGTTTGCGGTATTCGGGTCGGGCATCAACAGCATGTCCGAGGCCTCGATGCCCTTCCAGCCGGCAATCGACGAGCCGTCGAAGGCGTGGCCGTCGCTGAACTTGTCTTCATCGAAATGCGACACGGGCACGGTCACATGCTGTTCTTTGCCGCGCGTGTCAGTGAAGCGGAAATCAACGAACTTGATCTCGTTGTCCTTCACCATCTTCATCACGTCGGCAACGGTCTTGCTGGCCATCAGGGCTCTCCTGGCAGGGGCTGGGGGGATAGGGGGAAGCGCACCCACGCATCGGTCGGCTCACGGCAACCAACAGCGCGAACTGCTGCGATTCAATGTAGCAGAAACCATGCCAGCGAGTGGTGCATGCGCCGGCCCCGCGCAGGGCGGAAAAAAGCCCCAAATCAAGGCGCCAGGCAGCACCATGTCGGGGCGCCAATGGCAGCCCTAACGCACCAGTTCGGGGCCTGTCCTCGCGCCCAAGGCGGCCAACCCCTGTCGCAACGCAGCGTATGCGGCCGACAGCAACGGCTCGCGGCCCTTGACACCCAGCTCGATGTGCTTGCCGTGCACCGGATGGTCGACGCTGGGCAGACTGAAGACGCGGACCCCCGCGTGTTCACGCTCGATCGTCTGCATCAGCGGCGTCAGCGTCGCTTCCATCGCGCCGTAGACGATGACCGAGCGCTCGGACTCGCGCAGCGTGCCGTGCAAGGCGCGGTAGCGCGTGTCGAGCAGTGTCTCGATCATCGGGTGGGCCATCACCGGGAATCCCGGCACGAAGTGCACCTCGCCCACCGAGAAACCGGGGATCTTGTTGTACGGGTTGCTGATGATTTGCGCGCCCACCGGAAACACGCCCATGTTCAGGCGGTGGACGTTGTCGGGCGCCTCAGGCTCGAACGGCACCCCCCGTTCGGCGGCGGTTTCCTGCATGCGCTGCGTGATCAGCAATTTCGCCTGCGGGTGCAGCTCGAGCTCGACGCCCAGCGCCGCGGCGGCACATTGGCGCGTATGGTCGTCCGGGGTCGCGCCGATGCCCCCGCAGCAGAACACGGCATCGGCACTGGCGAAGGCATGGCGCAAGGCCTCGGTGATCAGCGCGCGGTCGTCTCCGACATAACGCGCCCAGGCCAGGGCCAGGCCGCGAGCGGCGAGCAACTCGATCACCTTGGGCAAGTGCTTGTCCTGGCGCTTGCCCGAGAGGATTTCGTCGCCGACGATGATCAGACCGAAGTTCATGGCAGGGCTTTCGTACCGGGCGCAGCCGGTGTCGTAACGACGGCGCGCGTCTGCTGCAGCGCTGCCAGCGCGTAATGCGCGAACCATAACGCGCCAAACGCGAAGACCAGTGTGTTGAGCCACACCGACACCAGCACCAGCAGCGGCGCCAGCACCAGGGTGGCTGCGCTGAGCGCCCACAGCAGCGTCGGCGCTGCGCCGAGGTAGCCGCAGACCACGCCGATCGCCAACAACGGCCAGCGGTGCGCGCGCAGGATGGCACGACGCTCCTCCGCGCTGGCATGCTCGGCGAGCACATCAAAGGCCATCACGCGACAGGTCAGCCAGCCCCAGATCAGCGGCGGCACGACCAGCACCAGCGGAGGCACGAACCAGAGCGGGACGCTCAAGCCAAGTGCCAGCAAGGCCACGCCGGAGCAACTCAGCGACCACAACGCCGACTGCCAGAACGCCGCGCCGTGCCGGGCTTCAAGCGCCACAAACCGCCGCTGGGTCACCAGACTGACCAGCGCCGGCAACATGAGCAACGCCACCAGCAGCAACGACAGCACCATGATCACCGGCACCGCCAATGCAACCACGACCAGCGGCCCAATCAGCGTGCGCAAGCCGCCGGCGCCGACGGCCTCCAGCGACTTGAGCAGCGTGTCGATCAGCGCCCAACCATCAAGCAGCGCGCGCACGCCGGCAACGGCATGCTCCCAGTAGAAGTAGCTCAGCGCCAGTGTCGCGCCGCCGGCAAGCAGCAGCGGTGCCAGCGACAGCAGCATCACCCGCGGCAGCAGGCAATAGGCCGCGGCGCGCCAGAAGGCGTCCAGCACCGGGTTCATGCCCGCGAGCCCGCAAGTCTCAGCGCAGATTGCCGGTATGGCCGAGCGAGTAGCGACCCGGCTGCGGCCAAACCGTCAAACCATGCGGTTCGGCGCCGACCTTGACTTGCGCCACATCACCCGTGGCCGTGTCGAAGCGATAGATCACGTCGTCGTAGCGTGCTGCCAGCCACAGGTACTTGCCGTCCGCGCTGATGTTGCCCATGTCGGGGCTGCCCCCGCCAGGCACGCCCCAGCGAGTGACAATTTTCTCCGTCGCGAAGTCGATCACTGCCACGCCGCCATTGCCTTTGGGCGAGCCGTGGATCTTGTGCGATCCGCGGTTGGCGACGTACAGCAGCTTGCCGTCGCGGCTTGGGTACAGGCCGTGCGCACCCAGGCCGGTCGGAATGAATCCCGCCTGCGTGAACGATTCGCCGTCGATGATGTGCACGCCATCGGCATGCATGTCGGCGATATAGAAGCGCTTGCCGTCAGGGGAGATGCGAATGTCCTGCGGCATGCCCTTCGTGACAGTGCAGACCTCGGTCTCGCCCGGCTCCCACACCTGACCCGGCTTGACGCGCGGCGCGCCTGGCACTTCCTTGAACCGCCTGGCGGGCATCGTTAACTTCAGGTAGCCCGTCACCTTGTGTTCGGCCAGGTCGATCTTGGCCAAGGTGCCAGCGAACTCGCAGGTGAAGATCGCGAAACGGCCATCGATCGAGAAGTCGGCATGGTTGACGCCTGCACAGCCGGGTACATCGATCGAGTACTGCAAGGCCATCGTCTTCGGGTTGCGGAAGTCGAGCCGCTTGCGTGCCTCGGCCACCACAACGGCTGACTTTCCGTCGGGCGTGAAGTACATGTTGTACGGGTTGTCGACCTCGATAGCCGGCCCGGGCTTGCCTGTCTTGGGATCGATCGGCGTCAGGCTGCCATCGGTGCGGCGCTCGGCATTGTTCGTGACCCACAGGGTGCGCAGGTCCCACGAGGGCACCACATGCTGCGGGCTGTGACCCACCTTGAACCGGTCGACGACCTTCATCGTCGCCGGGTCGACCACATGCACGTCGTGGCCGCGCAGATTGGGCACGTATATCCGCGTCAGGTCTCCTGCCAGTGCCGGGCTGATCTTCCCGGCCGCGGTTTCGCTGTAGACATTGCGCGCATCGAGCACCGGCGGCATCCCCGCGACCGTCGTGACCGATGCTGCAGTCGGCACCCCAGGTGTGGCGGCCGGCGCCTGTTGCGCGACGGCCATGTTGCGCTGCAAGCCCCACGCGAGCAAGCCACCGACCAATGCGACCACCGCCACCCCGGCAATCACCTTCACCTGGCTCGCCCTCATTCGAACTGCTCCGTCCACATGTTGATCCTTGCGTGACTCACTTGGGCTTGCGCGCAACTGCCCGGATCGCCGCAACCGAGGCCTCGACGATGCCCTCGACGCCGACCTGCCCAAGCTCGGCCGTCGCCCGCCGCGCGTCGCCGCTGGCACCGTCGCCCGACGCGCCGGGGGGCCGTGCGACCACGGCTTGCATGCGCACCTGCCGCGCGTCCAACGCCAGCATCAACGCGGTGTCCGCCAGCCCGGCGTGCAAGCCAATCTCGTCGGCGGCGAACCCTCGAACCCTGAGTGCGGCCGCGAAGTCGTCCTGGGCCGCGCGATAGTACTCTGGCAGCGCGTGGGCTCTTGATGCGGCGCCCCACTCGCGATTGAGCTTGGCGGCCACGCGGTCGATGCTTGCGCGGTAGCCGCCGTGGTCGCCGAGGAACACGACGTCGCGCAAGCCATGCCGCTGCAGGCTGCGCGCCGCCGCCTCGAGCGTGGCCTCGAACACCGGCACCGGGATCGAGATCGTGCCGGGATAGCGCATGTGCTGCGTCGGCGGCTCAATCGCACCCTCGGGCACGTAAGCGATGACTGGCGCGACGATGGCGTTGCCCAGCCGCTCGGCAATTCGCGTTGCAAGCAAGCCCACCCTCACGTTGTGCTTGCCCAGACTCATGTGCGGTCCGTTCTGCTCGGTGCCACCGATGGGGATCAGCACGGTTGTTGCGCCGGCAGCGACGCGGTCGCGCAATTCGGTCCAGGTCAAGGCTTCGAGGTGCACGCCGCCAGCGCACACCGGCATCGCGCTGCCGGCCACCAAGACCAGCAGCACCGCGCGCAGCCAGCGCAGCGACAACCAGGCGCTACGCGTCTGCGTCATCGCCGCCGAGCACCGAACCGAGCAGACCGCCGGCGGCGAAACCACCGAGCAAGGAGC
>JANOPR010000395.1:0-3994 GCA_031421955.1 Burkholderiales bacterium | reverse complement strand
GGACTGCCGAGGAGAGTTTCTGCGGTTTCGTATCAGCCCCCGAAGACGTGATCCTCGGCAAGCTCTGGTATTACTCCGAGGGAGGCGGCGATCGGCACTTGCGGGATATTGCCGGGATACTGCGCGTGACTGGCGAAGGAGTCGATCGGGCCGAGGTCGAACTCGCGGTCGGGTGCGCCACGCGGGCGAGTGCCAGGACATGTTCATAGAGTCGGCAGCCCAACTCGGGCGACGCGGCGCCGGTGAAGCTCGGGCGATTGCCGCCGCGCGTGTCCGCGGCCAGCGTGAACTGCGAGACGATCAATAGGCCACCGGCCACGTCCTGCAAGCTGCGGTTCATCTTGCCGGCATCGTCGGAAAAGATGCGCAGCTTGAGCAGTTTGGCCACCAGCCTGGCGGCGGCCGCCTCGTTGTCACGCGGCTCGGCGCAAACAAAGACCAGCAGACCCTGTTCGATGGCGCCGACGATCTCGCCTCCAACCTCGACCCGGGCCTGGCGCACGCGCTGCACCAGGGCGATCAAATCAGGTCCTTGACGTCGTCGAAATGCGCTTCGACGTCCATCGGCAGCAATTGGATCGTCGCGCGCAAGCCCGGCACTTCGCTCATCAACGCCTGCTCGACCGATGCGCGCACCGCCGCAGCGCGTTGCAGGGTCCAGCCCGGGGGCATGTGCATGTGCAGGTCGACGTAGCGGCGCGCTCCGGCGCGGCGCGTCGTGACATGGTCGAAGCGCAGCGTGGTTGGATGTGCGAAGCCGGCCAGCACAGCGTCGATCTGCCCTTGTACGTCGGGCTCGACCGCGCCATCCATCAGCCCGTCCGCCGAGCGGCGGATCAGCGAAAAACCCTCACGTGCGACGTTGGCTGCAACAACAATGGCTAGCACCGGATCGAGCCACAGCCAGCCGGTCGCCGCGGCGGCCAGCAGGCCCAGCACCACGCCGACCGACGTCCAGACGTCGGTGAACAGGTGCCGCGCGTCGCCCTCCAAGGCCATTGAGCGGTGCTCGCGCGCTTTCTTGAGCATGCTCCACGCCAGGGCGCCGTTCATCACCGAGCTCACGATCGACAGCGTCAGCCCGAGCCCAAGACTCTCGATCGGCTGCGGCGCCCACAGCCGCTGCACCGCCGCCCAAACGATGGCCAATGCGGCGATGAATATCAGCACGCCTTCAAAGCCGCTGGAGAAGTACTCGGCTTTGTGATGCCCGAGGGGGTGGTCGTCGTCGGGCGGTCGAGCCGCAATCGTCACCATCGCCAACGCAAACATGGCGCCCGCCAGGTTCACGACCGACTCCATCGCATCGGACAAGAGGCTGACCGATCCCGTGACCCACCAGGCGCCAGTTTTCAGCGTGATGGTGGCGATCGCAACCGCGATCGACAGCTTCAAGTAGGCACTAACTTGCACGATGTTGGCGTGCGCGCGGTGGTTCAGGAAAGCACGATGCGAGCGAACTTGCGCTTGCCCACCTGCACGACGCGAGTCCCGGCGTCGAGCTTGAGGCCCTTGTTGCTGATCACCGTGCCATCGATCCGCACGCCGCCCTGCTCGACCAGCCGCAGCGCTTCGCTGGTCGACGCGGCCAGCCCGGCCTGCTTCAGCAGGGCGCCGATCGACAGCGGCGCGCCCCCCAGGACGACCTCGTCGATCTGATCGGGAACGCCGCCGCGGGCGCGATTCATGAAGTCCAGCTCGGCCGCGTCAGCCGCGCCTGCACTGTGGAAGCGGGTGGTGATTTCCTTGGCCAGCAGCACCTTGGCGTCCTTCGGGTTGCGGCCGGCCTCGACCTCGCGCTTCAAGGCCGCGACTTCGCCCTCTGGACGAAACGACAGCAGGGCGAAGTACTTCCACATCAGGTCGTCATTGATCGACAGCAGCTTGGCGAACATGGTGTTTGCGGGCTCGGTGATCGCGACGTAGTTGTTCTTGGACTTCGACATCTTCTCGACGCCGTCCAGCCCTTCGAGCAGCGGCATGGTCAGGATGCACTGCGGCTCCTGGCCGGACTCGGCCTGCAGATGCCGGCCCATCAGCAGGTTGAACTTCTGGTCGGTGCCGCCGAGTTCGAGGTCGCTTTTCAGGGCCACCGAGTCGTAGCCCTGCATCAAGGGGTACAGAAACTCGTGGACGCTGATCGGCGTGCCAGCGGCAAAGCGCTTGGCGAAGTCGTCGCGCTCCATCATCCGGGCCACGGTGTACTTGGCGGCAAGCTCGATCATGCCCCGCGCGCCCAGCGGGTCGCTCCACTCGGAGTTGTAGCGAGTCTCTGTGCGCTCGGGGTCCAGCACCAGGCTGGCCTGCTTGAAGTAGGTCTGGGCATTGGCCTGGATCTGTTCGGGCGTCAGCGGTGGACGCGTGGCGTTGCGCCCCGAAGGGTCGCCGATCATCGAGGTGAAGTCACCGATCAGGAAGATCACCGTGTGGCCCAGGTCCTGCAACTGACGCATCTTGTTCAGGACCACCGTGTGGCCGATGTGCAGGTCGGGTGCGGTCGGGTCCAGGCCGAGCTTGATGCGCAGCGGCTGGCCTGTGGCCTCGGCGCGTGCCAACTTGGCCAGCCAGTCCGCCTGCGGCAACAACTCGTCACAACCTCGCAGGCTGACGGCCATAGCGGCGCGCACGGCGTCCGTGATCGGGTGGGGCGGCATGGCGGACGGGGCCGCGACGGTCACGATTGCTGACATGGAGTCCAAGGAAGGCTGGGGGTTTCTCACAGTGCAAGACCCGTCCCGATGTTTATACTGCGCAGCGGTCGGCTACCGGCCGCCGCAACACGCACCGATTTCGCGCCCGCGAACCGCCGATCTTAAGTCGGGCGGGGACCTGACAGATGCGCCGCTGCTGCAGAAGCTCTCCCAGCCGTTGCGGCCAACCATGTGGGCGCCGAGCCCTGACCCTGATCCGTGAGCACCTTGAAGTCATTGGCGCAAGCCACCTCCACCGCAAGAGCCTTCGCAATGCTGCATCGTCGCGGCATCGTCGCGACCAGCGTGGCGCTGCTCGCCGTCTGCACGGCGGCGGCGTTCGCGATCGCGCCGCTGGCACCTGACGCCTCGGCGCTGCCGCTGCGTCAAGTCGACCAAGCCGTGGCGTTCGAGACCTTTGCGCCACAACTCGAGGCCTTGGCGGCCCATGAGTTCGAGTTGAGCCGCGCAGACGTGACGCGCGCGGGCGACAACGCCGACGCCTTGCTGCAGCGCCTGGGCGTGACCGATGAGGCGGCCGTCGCGTTCCTGCGCAGCGACGTGCGCGCTCAGCGACTCTTCGAGGGCCGCGGCGGACGCATGGTGCAGGTTCGAGCGGGCCAGAATGGCCGAATGAAGAGCCTGGTCGCGCGCTCGCCCGCCCCGCGCAGCGAACAGTTGGCAAGCCACTTTATGCGCCTGACCGTGACTGCCGACGCCCAGGGTGCCTGGCAGGCCGTCGAAGAAACCCTGCCACTCGAGTCGCAGACCCGTCTGGCCAGCGGCACGATACAGAGTTCGCTGTTCGCGGCCAGCGACGAGGCGCGCATTCCCGATGCCATTGCGGTGCAGATGGCCGAGATCTTTGCCGCCGACATCGACATGCACCGCGAATTGCGGCGCGGTGACACTTTCAGCGTGGTCTATGAAGCGCTGACTGCCGATGGCGAGCCGATCGCCTGGAGCCATGGCAATGGCCGTGTCCTGGCCGCCGAGTTTGTCAATCGCGGCAAAGCACATCAGGCGATCTGGTACCGCGGAGCCGATGGCCGTGGTGCCTACTTCGACATGACCGGGCAAAGCAGGAAGCGCTCGTTCCTGGCCAGCCCGATGGAATTCTCAAGAATGACATCGGGCTTTGCGATGCGCTTCCACCCGATCATGCAAAAGTGGCGGGCGCATCTCGGCGTCGACTACGCCGCGCCAAAGGGCACGCCTGTGCGCACGGTCGGCGATGGCCAGGTCAAGTTCGCTGGCCAGCAGAATGGCTACGGCAACGTGGTCCAGATTGTCCATGGCAACGG
>JANOPR010000394.1:0-3113 GCA_031421955.1 Burkholderiales bacterium | reverse complement strand
AAAGCGATGCTCGCCAGCGCCGCCGCGCGCCCGCAGGCGGTTATGCCCACGGGCGGTTTGCCCGGCTCGGAGATGATCCAGAAGCCGTCGCCGCCGATCGAGTTCATGTGCGGGTAGACCACGGCGATGGTGGCCGCGGCGGCGACCATCGCCTCGATCGCATTGCCGCCTTCGCGCAGAACGGCCGCGGCGCTGCTGGCCGCCAGGTGGTGCGGCGCAGTCACCATGCCGCGCGGGGAGGTCAGGGTCTGGCGCATCGTGTCAGTGCGTCAAGAATTTCTTGGCGATGCCGCCCAGCGCCGCGACATAGCACTCCATCGGCACCCGCACGATGCCCGCGCCGATCTGGCCCACGCCGGCGTCCTTGTGCGCAATGCCGGTGGTGACGACGGGGCGGATGCCGGTGTCGACCACCTTGCGCACGTCGATGCCGCAGGGGGCGCCGGCAAAGTCGAGCGCAGGCAGGCTCAGCGCGGGGTTCCTGGTCACGGTGATCTCGACCATCTCGCGGCTGTAGCGCACTGCATCGTCGACCGATCCTCCCGCCAGCAGCGTCAGCGCGGGCGAGGCCGCGAACGAGCAGCCGCCGAAGCCGGCGGTCTCGGTGATCGCGCTATCGCCGATGTCGGGGCAGGCGTCAGCCTGCTTGAAGCCGGGGAAGTAGAGGCCTTGCGGCATGGCGGACCTGGCGCTGAACCATTGCCCGCCCATGCCGCTGACGCGCAGCCCGGTTTGCGTGCCGTTGCGCGCGGTGGCCGTGACCACGGTGCTGAACTCGATGCCATGCGCGGCGTCCATGATCGCCTTGCACGAGGCCATCGAGAAGTTGAGGAAGAACTGCGAGTTCCTGGCCACGAAATCGAGCGTCTGGTGGATGTGGTCCTGCGGCGGCGTGGCGCCACTCGCGGCGGCCAGCGGCACGGCCAGGGTCATGAAGAACAGCGCGGTCGAGGCGGCGTTGCGGCTGTGGACTTCGTCGCCCATCAGCAGCGCCTGCGACTGGATCGCCTTCAAGTCGATGCCGCCGGCCTGGTCGAAGTTGTGCCGCACGGCGGCCTTGAGCACCGGCGCCATGACCGTTTCGATCCACTTCAACCGCTGCAGCACGTCGGGCCCGTTGGCGCCGAAACGCAGGCAGCGCCCGATGCCTTCGTTGATGTTGCTGTAGGCGACGTTGCCATGGGTGGCGTCGCGGACCTGGATCAGCGGCATCGACGCGCTGATGATGCCGGTCATGGGCCCGACGGCGCCGAAGTCGTGGCATTGTGCGAACTCGATCTCGCCGGCGGCGAGCATCCTCTGCGCGCGCTCTGGCGTGTCGGCCCAGCCCTCGTGCAGCACCGCGCCGATCATGGCGCCGTGCATCGGGCCGCACATGTCGGCCCAGTCCACCGGCGGGCCGGCGTGCAGCAGCAGGCGGCTGCCCTTCAATTGCGGCCACACGCCGTCGGCCCGCAGGGCGATGTCTTCCCACATCGGGCGCGCATGGATGATTCGTTGCGTGGCCTGGGCGTTGGCGGCGTCGATGCGCGGGTCGACCATCAACTGCGCCAGTTGCCAGGCCAGGGCCGGGTCGGCATTGCCGGGGGGTTGCCATTGCAGGCGGGTCAAGCTGCCGCCGTGGGCAAGCACGCTGTCGTTGAAGCCGTCGATGCCGATGTTGAGCACGGCGGGCGTCTGCGTGAGGAGGGTGTTGGTGCTCAGGGTCATGTCGTCGAGCTTGATGGGCGGTGGGGTGCGGTGATCAAGGCCAGCAGCAGGCCGGCCAGCATGTCGGCGCCGGAGGTGGCGCCCACGCGCAGCAGCGCGTCGGTGGCGCGCGCCATCGCGGGCCGGTCGTTGTCGTGCAGGGCGGCGAGCAGGTCGTGCAGGCAGGCGTAACTCGCGCCGTCGATCAGGTCGTCGAGCAGGGCCGCGCTGATCACGTTGGTCGATGTGCGCGCGGCCTCACGGACACGGGCGCGCACGGCCGGTAGATCGGCGGCCCAAGCGTCACGCGGCGCATGCGCCAGGGCAAAGAAGATGCCGCCGACGAAGTCGTCGCCGCTGGGCGTCAGGCCATGGCCCAGGCCGAGCACGCGCAGGGTGGCCGCGGCGAAGGCGGGCAGGTCGTTGCGTTCGAGCGCGCCGCGGATGGCATCGAAGCGCGTGCGAGCATGGTCCAGCGGAAACGGCAGCGGCTGACCCGCGAGCCAGAGCAGAAGGCCCTTGGGCGGCAGGGCGTCGATCAGCTGCAGGCAGCCGCGCGCACCCAAGACCAAGCGTTGCGCGTCGCAGGCCATGCGCGGGGGCCGCCAAGGCTGGTGCACATTGCGCGGATGGTCGGTGCCCGCCGACTCGCCGGCCCACACCAAATTGCCATCCAGGTAGGCGTAGGCCGTCGACTCGAAGCCCGGAACTTCTTGCAGGGGCAGCGTCGAGAGCTTCACTGCTGTCTTGCTCCCACGGTGATGCGTGTGCCGGCCCGGCCCATCAGTGCGTCAAAGGCCTTTTCCAGCGAGGTGATGATGACCACGCCGTCACGGTTGGCCTGCGGCGACTCTTGCAGGTAGGCCATTGCGGCCTCGATCTTGGGCCCCATGCTGCCCGGCGGGAACTGGCCGGCGGCGGCATGCGCGCGCGCCTCGGGCAGCGTCAGGTGGTCGAGCCAGCGCTGTGTGGGCTGGTTGAAGTCCAGCGCCACGCGCTCGACCCCGGTGAGCATGACCAGCGCGTCGGCATGCAGGTGCGCCGCCAGCAGGGCGCTGGTGAGGTCCTTGTCGATCACGGCAGAGACACCGTGCCAGTGGCCGTCGGCGCCGACGACGACCGGCACGCCGCCGCCGCCGCAGGCGATCGGCACGACGCCGGCCTCGAGCAATGCGTCGATGGTCTTGAGGTCCAGGATCTTGCGCGGCTTGGGGCTGGCGACGATGCGCCGCCAGCCGCGGCCGCTGTCCTCGGCAAAGACCCAGCCGGTGGGGCCGGCAATCTTCCGGGCCTCGGCCTCGCTGAAGAACTTGCCGACCGGCTTGGTCGGATTCTGGAAGGCCGGGTCGGCAGCGTCGACCTCGACCTCGGTCACGACGCACGAGACCACGATGTCCATGCCGTGGTCGCACAGCACGTTGGCC
>JANOPR010000393.1:0-2373 GCA_031421955.1 Burkholderiales bacterium | reverse complement strand
CATTGACTTTACGTTTCAATCGGCTGGTGTTAACCGACCGCTCCGGCCAAAGGATGATGAATCCAATAAAGGAAGTCAAAATTCATATCGCGATCAAATCAATAAAACCGCCAACGCCATCAGCGACATTATTGCCGGGCTACAGGGAAACTCACCCGCTTCCTCGCACAAGGGGCCGGAAGGTGAGGCGAATGCACAGGCTTCTCCTCCGCGCATTTCTCTTCCGCGAAGAAATTGGAAAATCAAAATCCCAAATGTTGATAAGAAATCCGTTTTGATTATCGCGCTGATTTTTTCACTACTCACGCTGGCTGTTCTATATTTTTCTGAAACCCCACCCGACAGCAGAACCTATAGATCAATCCTCCCACCACCAGAAAAAACACGCTTCAGCACAAGCCTTGTCGGTAACATTGCCTTATCGCCCGATGGAAACTCCCTGGCCTTTGTTGCCACCGACTCGGTAAGAAAATCGCTCTTGTGGGTGCGGCCTCTTAACACCCTTGAAGCCCGTGCTCTTAGCGGTACAGAAGGCGCCTATTTACCGTTCTGGTCTCCCGACAATCGTTTCATCGGGTTCTTTGCCGATGGAAAGCTCAAGAAGATAGATGTTTCGGGTGGGATGCCACAGACATTGTGCGATGCAACCTTTGGCCGTGGCGGAACCTGGAACAAGGATGGGATAATTGTCTTTAATGGTAATTTCAATACTCCGCTTTCGCTCGTTTCTGCCTCGGGTGGAAATGCAGTGACCATAACGAAACTCGACACAGCGCGGGGGGAAGTAAGCCACCGTTGGCCTTGCTTTTTGCCCGATGGCCGGCATTTCTTATACACTGCACGGATATTTCAGGCCGGGGTTAACGAAGAAGATGCCATCTTCCTCGCTTCGCTCGATACAATGGTTGCTCCCAGGATGGTTGCACAAGAAAGTTCAAGTATTGGTTATGCCAATGGTTATCTTCTGTTTGCGCGCCAACAAACCCTGATGGCCCAGCCCTTCGATGCAGAGAAGCTTCAAACTTCGGGCAATGCTTTTCCTATTGCCGAACACATACACTTTGATGGCACCACTTCCAATGCTTCTTTCTCCGTTTCACAAAATGGGCATCTTGTCTATCAGGCAGGAGTTAGCCAATCAGCGACAAAGCTTGCGTGGCGCGACAGGAGCGGAAAACAAGTTGGCAGTATTAATCAAGAAGGGAAGATATATCCTCAATTGCGCCTGTCACCGGATGTGGAAAGAATTGCGGTCTCTCAACCAGCCGCAAATAATATAAGCGTGGACACCTGGCTCTACGAAATAAGGCGCGACACCTGGACTCGTTTTACATTTGATGCCGCAACCAACCAGTCACCCATTTGGTCACCAGACGGAAAAACGATTGTCTTTGCTTCGGACCGTAATAAACGTTTTGATTTGTTTCAACGGGCATCTAACGGGGAAGGTAATGAGGAACTGCTGCTCAAATCCGGACAACCAAAAATACCATCCGATTGGTCGCACGATGGAAAGTTCATTGCTTACTTTACCCTAAATCCCTATGATATTTGGATACTGCCCATAAACCCCTCGGGGCAACGGAAACATTTTGCATTCCTCCAGACAGAGTTCAATGAGCTGCGCGCAACTTTTTCGCCTGATGGCCGATGGATAGCCTACCAATCCGATGAGTCGGGAAGGGATGAAATTTATATCCGTCCATTTCCCGGCCCCGGTGGCAAGTGGCAAGTATCCACAACCGGTGGCACCCGGCCGCGCTGGCGCGAAGATGGAAAAGAACTGTTTTTTGTAGGAACGGATTCCAGGCTTATGTCAGCGCAGATCAACCTTGGTATCTCTGCTGTGCAGGTTGGCGCAGTGCAATCCCTCTTTGATCTGAGCTACGTTGGTTCAGGTTCCATTGCCCGGGATTTGTACGATGTAAGCCGGGACGGGCAACGCTTTCTGGTGGTGTTGAACAAAGGCAATGAGGTTTCAATGCCGGTAACGTTGGTGGTGAACTGGCCGGGGGAGATTAAGAAGAAATAATCAACCGATAGCTTTATCTTTGAAATATGTCCTTTGTAGTTCCCATGCCTTCGCAGCTTCGGCAGACAGGCCGGCTTTGAGTATGATATTTTTATTTCATACCGCCACAAGGATAACCGTCAGGCTGGGTAACCGATTTTGTAAATGCTTTGAAAGAAGAACTCGCAGCGACTATCAAAGAACCACTCAATATTTACTTCGATAAAAACCCCCACGATGGCCTCCCGATAGCTATCGGGATCGAAACCCACAACGTTGACAAGAGCCTTGAAGGAAAACTAAAATGCCTCATCTTCATGCCCATCATTTCGCAAACTTATTGTTGTTATGCTAAAGCACCC